>DATIVM010000351.1:0-8558 GCA_035465975.1 Usitatibacter sp. | reverse complement strand
CGCGAAGCTCCGCGACGCGGTGTTCGCGCGCCCGCGCATCCGCCGCTACGTCGAGTCGGGCCGGCGCATCCCGTTCAACAATGACGGCATCTTCCGGCGCTATGCCGAGCTCGGAGGCTGAGGGCGAAGTCGTGCGCCCGCGGGACTGACTGCGCGCGGCGAGTCTGTCACAATTGCACGGTTTTCGCCCTGGTAGGAGCGAATGACCGTCATCACCTGCATCGAGGACCTGCGCGAGGTGGCGCGCCGGCGCATGCCGAGGATGTTCCTCGACTACCTCGAGGCCGGCTCCTGGACCGAGGGCACGCTGCGCGCGAACTGCGCGGACTTCGCGCCGATCAAGCTGCGCCAGCGCGTCGCGGTGAACCTCGAGGGGCGCACGCTCGCCTCGCGCATGGCCGGCGAGGACGTGGCGATGCCGGTCGCGCTCGCGCCCGTGGGCCTCTGCGGCATGATGCACGCCGACGGGGAGATCCACGCCGCGCGCGCCGCGGAGAAGTTCGGCGTGCCGTTCACGCTCTCCACGATGAGCATCTGCTCGATCGAGGACGTGGCCGAGAGCACCACCAAGCCCTTCTGGTTCCAGCTCTACGTGATGCGCGACCGCGATTTCGCCGAGCGCCTCATCGACCGCGCGAAGGCCGCGAAATGCTCCGCGCTGGTCCTCACGCTCGACCTGCAGATCCTGGGCCAGCGCCACCTCGACCTCAAGAACGGCCTCTCCGCGCCGCCGAAGCCGACGCTCCCGAACCTGCTGAACCTGTTCACCAAGCCGCGCTGGCTCGCCGGCATGGCGGGCACGAAGCGCCACACGTTCCGCAACATCGTGGGCCACGCGAAGGGCGTGGTCGATCCCTCGTCGCTCTTCGCGTGGACCGCGGAGCAGTTCGACCCGCGGCTCAACTGGGGCGACGTGGAGTGGATCAAGAAGCGCTGGGGCGGGAAGCTCATCCTCAAGGGCATCATGGAGCCGGAGGACGCCCGCCTCGCGCGCGAGAGCGGCGCGGACGCGCTCATCGTCTCGAACCACGGCGGGCGCCAGCTCGACGGCGCGCCCTCGTCGATCCAGGCATTGCCGGCGATCGTCGACGCCGTCGGCTCCGGCATCGAGGTGTGGCTGGACAGCGGCATCCGCTCGGGGCAGGACGTGCTGAAGGCCATCGCGCTCGGCGCGAAGGCAACGATGATCGGCCGCGCCTACATCTACGGCGTCGGCGCCTACGGGCAGGCGGGCGTGGAGAAGGCGCTCGAGCTCATCGCGCGCGAGCTGGACCTCACGATGGCGTTCTGCGGCCGCACCGACATCAAGTCGGTCGGCCGCGACATCCTCGTGCCGGGGACCTACACGACGGCCTAGGCGCTCAGCCCTTCCCGGCGAGCTTCTGCCCGAGCATCCAGTCGGCCGGGTCCACGTCGACGAACACGACCTGCGTCGCCTCGGGCGGCGCGTTGAGGTGCTGCTGCACCGCGCGCACGATCTCCTTCGCGCAGGCGGTCTTCTGCTCCTGGGTGCGGCCCCTGTGCAGCTCGACGCGGATCATCGGCATGGCGTTCGCTCCTTCGGGAAAGGCGGGATTATCCCGCATTGATCGCCGCCGTCGCGATCGGTTCGGAGCGGCCGCGTGCCCGCGAGACGAGGTTCGCGACGAGCACGGCGCTCGCGGCGATCGAGAGCAGGTGCTTCACCGTATGGCCGCTCATGAAGCCGAGGGCCGCGAAGATGCGATGGTCGCCGAGCTCGGCCGCCTTGGCCGCCAGGTACAGCGCGATCGCGACGGCGAAGGCGAGCCGCTCCGCGCGCGGCGTGCCGCAGCCCGGCCTTCATGCGTCTCGGCGTGGACCGCCGCGAGGAGGCCGGCGCAGGCAAGCGCGATGGGAATCCGGTCCCACAGCAGGCGATCGTTGTCCGGGGCCAGGTGATAGAACGACGAGCCGAGGGCCGTCAGGAAAAGCGCCGCAAGGAACAACGCGTGTCCGGGCCATCCGCGTTCGAGGGCTTGCTCCCGTCGATGCGGCCACAACGCGATCAGGCCCCAGAGGGCAACGACGGCGAAGCCGGCGTTCGACAGCACATCGGATGCATTCGCGATTCCGAACAGGCCGCGCGTGTCCGCGAACTCGTGATAGTGCTCGAGCTGCGCGATCGGGCCGTGCGCGAGCATCGCGACGGCGATGCCCGCGAGAAGGGCGTTGGCAAGCCAGCGTAGGTAGGGCCGCATCGGAACCTCTTCGGGCCAGTATGACGGCCCGGATGATGCCGGTTACGCGCTGGCGAAGATACTGCGGCCGGGAAGTCGCCCGATTCGCGGTGCCTGCCTTCTCGCACAGCGGGAATGGGAGCCGCGCAGCTTCGCAGCGCTTCGCCGGACGAAACGCCGAGACGCTCAGCGCGTCACGCCATCAGCAGGATCGCGAGCGCGATCACCGTGAGGATGATGCCCAGGATCGGCCCGCTGCTGGAGCCGTGTTCGCCGTTGTCATTCATGATGGATTGCCTGCGGACCCGCACATGAGATGAGTCGCTGCGGGGGTTCGTTCCTTGCGCGGTAAAGCATGCTCCGGACTCCGGCAGCGCTTGTAGCGCATAGTTCCGGTCCCCGGTGCCGAATATTCGCTATGTCGCCGGCTCACGACGCCTGTCCCCATCCGCCGCCGAGCGCGCGCACCAATCCGACCGTCGCCTGGTACTGCGCGGCGCGCACCGTGACCGCCTCGCGGCGGTTGCGCAGCTCGCTGCGCTGCGCGTCGAGGAGCTCGAGCTGGCTCACGAGGCCGTTGCGATAGCGCGCGTCCGAGAGGGCCGTGGTGCGCGCCGCCGACCGCACCGCGCGCTCCTGCGCTTCCGACTGCTCGCGCAGCAGGCGCAGCGCCGAGAGCTGGTCCTCCACGTCGCGGAACGCGACCAGCACGCGCTCGCGATATTGCGCGACCGCGGCATCCATGCCGCCGGAGGCGCTCTCGACGCCGGCCGCGCGCCGGCCGCCGTCGAACACCGGCAGCGAGAGCAGGGCACCGACACCCCACGCGCGCGCGGACCAGCGGAAGAGGTCGTCGATCTGTGGAGATGCATATCCGCCGGACGCGGTGAGCGAGATGCTCGGGAACCACGCCGCCTTCGCGACGCCGACGCGCGCCTGCGCGGCGAGCATCTGCGCCTCGGCGGCGGAGACGTCGGGACGGCGCGTGAGCACCGTGCTCGGCACGCCCGCGGGAATCACCGGAAGGCGCGTGCTCCATGGCGCCTCGGCGAGGCGAAACGACGACGGGACCTCGCCGACCAGCACCGCGAGCGCATGCTCGAGCTGCGCGCGGCGGCGGTCGAGGGCGAGCGCCTCGGATTCGGTGGCGGCGACCTCGGTGCGCGAGCGCGAAACGTCCAGCTCGGCGACGTCGCCCGCGCGATAGCGCCGCTCGATGAGGTCGAGCGTCTCGCGGTAGGCGACGACGGTGCGCCGCACCAGCGCGCGCTCCTCGTCGAGCGCGCGGATCGCGAGATAGGCCTGCGCGACGTCGGCCTGGACGGCGAGCCGCGCGCTCTGCAGCAGCCCTTCGGCCGCGGCCGCGTCGAGCTCGGCGGCGCGCGTCGCCTGCGCGAGGCGCCCGAAGAGATCGATTTCGTACGAGGCGCCCACGCCGGCCGCGTACAGCGTCGCCGGTTTCACGGGATTGAACGGCAGCCCGAGCTGGCGCCCGCCGCTCGCCGAGGCATCCACGTGGGGCGACTGGTCGGCCTCGCTCGCCTGGAGCAGGGCGCGCGCCTGCCGCAGCCGCGCCGCCGCGACCCGGACGTCCGTGTTGCCGCGATCGGCGCGGGCGACGAGGTCGTCGAGGACCGGATCTCCGAACGCCCTCCACCCCTCGCCGCGCGGCTGGCTCTCCGCCGGCGGCGCGATGGTCCAGCGGCCGTCGCCTTCCTTGAACGATTGCGGCGCGGCGGGAATCGCCTTCGGGTCGATCGGGGGCACCGTCGCGCAACCGGCGGCGGCGAGGGCAATGGCGAAGATCGCGTTTCTCATGGTCAGTCGGAGGAGGCGGCGAAGGCCTCGGCGTGCGGGACCTCGCCGTGGAGCTTGAGGGGACGGTTGCCGGCGAGCTTGCGCAGCGCCACGTAGAACACCGGCGTGAGGAAGAGGCCGAAGGCGGTGACGCCGATCATCCCGGAGAAGACCGCGATGCCCATGGCGCGGCGCATCTCCGCGCCCGCGCCGGTGGAGAACGCGAGCGGCAGCACGCCCATCACGAACGCGACGGAGGTCATCAGGATGGGGCGCAGCCGCAGGCGGCTCGCCTCGATCGCGGCGCGCACGGGCGTGCGCCCGGCGAATTCGAGCTCGCGCGCGAACTCGACGATCAGGATCGCGTTCTTCGCCGACAGGCCCACCAGCACCGTGAGCCCGATCTGCGTGAAGATGTTGTTGTCGCCGTGGGTGAGCCAGACGCCCGCGAGCGCCGCGAAGAGTCCCATCGGCACGATGAGGATGATCGAGAGCGGCAGCACGAGGCTCTCGTAGAGCGCGGCGAGCACGAGGAACACCAGCAGCACCGAGAGCGGGAAGACCCAGACCGCGGAGTTGCCGGCGAGGATCTCCTGGTAGGTGAGCTCGGTCCACTCGAAGCCGATGCCCGGCGGCAGCGTCTCGGCGGCGATGCGCTCGACCGCGGCGCGCGCCTGGCCCGACGAGTAGCCCGGCGCGGCGCGCCCGTTCACGTCGGCGGAGAGGAATCCGTTGTAGCGCATCGCACGATCCGGTCCCGCGCTCGGCTTCACCGACATGAGCGCGGCGAGCGGCACCATCTCGCCCGAGTCCGAGCGCACCTTGAGGAGCCCGATGTCCTCGGGCCGCGCGCGGTACGGCGCATCCGCCTGCACGCGCACCGAGTACGTGCGGCCGAAGCGGTTGAAGTCGTTCACGTACACGCTGCCGAGGTAGACCTGCATCGTGTCGAACACCTCGGTGACCGGCACGCCGAGCTGGCGCGCCCTGGTGCGGTCGATGTCCGCGTAGAGCTGCGGCACGTTCACCTGGAAGCTGGAGAAGAGGCCGGCGAGCTCCGGGGCCTGGTACGCCTTCTGGAGGAACTGCTTGGTGGCGGCGTCGAGCGCCTGGTAGCCGAGCGAGGCGCGGTCCTCGAGCTGCAGCTTGAATCCGCCGGTCGTCCCCAGCCCCTGCACCGGCGGCGGCGGGAAGATGGCGATGAAGGCCTGCGGGATCGAGGCGAACTGCCGGTTGAGGTCGCCGGCGATGGCGCCGCCGGAGAGTGCCGCGCCGCGCCGCTCCTCGAAGGGCTTGAGCGTCACGAACACGATGCCGGCGTTGGAGCTGTTCGTGAAGCCGTTGATCGAGAGGCCGGGGAACGCGACCGCCGACTCCACGCCCGGGTGCTTGAGCGCGATCTCGCCCATGCGGCGGATCACGTCCTCGGTGCGGTCGAGCGTGGCGCCGTCGGGAAGCTGCGCGAAGCCCACCAGGTACTGCTTGTCCTGCCCGGGAACGAAGCCCTGCGGCACCGCGCGGAAGAGCCCGGCGGTGGCGAGCGCGATCGCGCCGTAGACGCCGAGCATCAGCGCCTTGCGCGAGACCGCGCGGCCGACGCCGCCCGTGTAGGACTCGGCCCCGCGGCCGAACAGGCGGTTGAAGCCGTGGAAGAGCCAGCCGAGCGTGCGCTCCATGAAGCGCGTGAGCGCGTCCGGCGGCGCGCCGCGCCCCTTGAGGAGCAGCGCCGAGAGCGCGGGCGAGAGCGTGAGCGAGTTGATCGCCGAGATCACGGTGGAGATCGCGATCGTCGCCGCGAACTGCCGGTAGAACTGCCCCGAGAGCCCGCTGATGAACGCGAGCGGCACGAACACCGCCACCAGCACGAGCGCGATCGCGACGATCGGCCCGGAGACCTCGCGCATGGCGCGGTAGGTCGCCTCGCGCGGCGCGAGCCCCGCCTCGATGTTGCGCTCCACGTTCTCCACCACCACGATCGCGTCGTCCACCACGATGCCGATGGCGAGCACGAGGCCGAAGAGCGTGAGCGCGTTGATCGAGAAGCCGAGGAGGTAGAGGCCCGCGAAGGTGCCGACGATCGACACCGGCACGGCGAGGAGCGGGATGACCGAGGCCCTCCAGGTCTGGAGGAACAGGATCACCACCAGCACCACCAGCAGGATCGCCTCGAAGAGCGTCTCCACCACCGAGCGGATGGAGGCGCGCACGAACTGCGTCGGGTCGTACACGATGCGGTAGTCGACGCCCTCGGGCATCGCGCGCTTGATCTCGGCCATGGTCCGGCGCACGTTGTCCGAGATCTGGATCGCGTTGGAGCCGGGCGCGGCGAAGATCGGGATCGCCACCGCCGGCTTGTTGTCGAGGAGCGAGCGCAGCGCGTATTCCGAGGCGCCGAGCTCGATGCGCGCGACGTCGCGCAGCCGCGTCACGGCGCCGTCGGCGCCGGTCTTCACGATGATGTCGCCGAAGTCCTCCTCGGTGCGAAGCCGGCCCTGGGCATTCACCGAGAGCTGCAGCTGCACGCCCGGCAGCCCCGGGGAGGCGCCGACGATGCCCGCCGCCGCCTGCACGTTCTGCCCGCGGATCGCGCGCACCACGTCGTTGGCGGAGAGCCCGCGCTCGGCCACCTTGCGCGGGTCGAGCCACACGCGCATCGAATAGTCGCCGGCGCCGAAGAGGAGCACCTGCCCCACGCCCTCGATGCGCGCGAGCCGGTCGCGCACGTTGAGCAGCGCGTAGTTGCGCAGGTACGTCATGTCGTAGCGCTCGTTCGGCGACACGAGGTGCACCACCATCGTTAGATCGGGCGAGCTCTTCACCGTGGTGATGCCGAGCCGGCGGACCTCCTCGGGCAGCCGCGCCTCGGCCTGCGCCACGCGGTTCTCGACCTGCTGCTGCGCCTTGTCGGGGTCGGTGCCGAGGCGGAACGTGACGGTGAGCGTGAGGTGGCCGTCGGCGGTCGCCTGGCTCGCCATGTAGAGCATGTTCTCGACGCCGTTGATCGATTCCTCGAGCGGCGTCGCCACCGTCTCCGCGATCACCTTCGGGTTCGCGCCCGGGTATTGCGCGTTCACGACGACCGAGGGCGGCACCACCTCCGGGTACTCGGAGATCGGCAGCCCCCTCAGCGTGATGAGGCCCGCGAGGAGGATGAGCAGCGAGACCACGCCCGCGAAGATGGGCCGGTCGATGAAGAACCGCGAGAGGTTCATTCGGCCCTCCACGTCGCGGCGTCGGCCATCTTCATCGGCTGGGGCGCGACGAGGGCGCCGGGCCGCACGCGCTGCAGCCCGTCGACCACGATGCGCTCGCCGGGCCCGAGGCCGTGCGTCACGACGCGCAGCCCCTGGACCTCGGGGCCGAGCGTGACCTCGCGATAGGCGACCTTGTTGTCGGCGCCCACCACCATCACGTAGCGCTTGCTCTGGTCGGTGCCCACGGCGCGCTCGTTGATGAGGATCGCCGGCTCCTTGCGCGCGCGGCCCAGGCGCACGTGCGCGAACTCGCCCGGCATGAGCGACCCGTCGGGGTTGTCGAAGACCGCGCGCACGCGCACCGTGCCGGTCCGCGCGTCCACCTGGTTGTCGACGAGCTGCAGGTGGCCCTTGAATGTGCGATCGCCGGTCGCCGTGGTCTCGATCTCCACGGGGATGCGGGCGAGGCTCGCCGCGCGCATGGCGGCGGCGCCGGGAAGGTCCGCGAGCGCGTGCCCGACCGCCTGCACGTCGGCGTCGAAGCTCGCGTAGATCGGGCTCACCGAGACGATGGTCACGAGGACCGGCGCCTGCGCGCCGGCGCCCACGAGGTTGCCGGGCGTCACCTCGAGCTTGCCCACGCGGCCCGCGACGGGCGCGCGCACCTGCGTGTACCCGAGGTTGAGGCGCGCCGATTGCAGCGCCGCCTCGGCCCCGCGCAGGTTCGCCTCGGCCTCGCGCAGCCCGTTCACGCGCTCGTCGAGCTCGCGCTGCGCGATGGCGCTCTCGCGCCACAGGCGCTGCGCGCGCTCCTGCTCGCTAGTCGCGTAGGAGAGGCGCGCGCGGGCGGCGAGGACCTGCGCCTGCGCGCGGTCCACCTCCGCCTGGTAGGGCGCGGGATCGATGGTGAGGAGGAGCTCGCCGCTCTTCACCAGCGCGCCTTCGGTGAAATGCACCGACTGGATCGCGCCCGCGACGCGCGAGCGCACCTCCACCCGGTGCACCGCCTCGAGGCGTCCCGAGAACTCGTCCCAGGTCTCGACGTCGGCCTGCACGACGTCGGCGACCATGACGGGCATCGCCGGCGGGGCGGACGGGGCGGCGGCCGCGCGGGCGGCCGAGGAGCGCAGCTCGACCACGCCCGCGGCGAGCGCGGCGACGAGGAGGGCGGCGGAGACCGCGGCGGCGAGCCGGCGGCGGCGGAAGGGAAGGGCGTCCATCTGCGATGTCCTTGTTCGTCGGAGGGTTATTCTTTAGCAAACGCTACAGAAAGCGCAGGAGCGCACTCTAGCGGCCCTTGCGCCGGGCTGTCAAGGAATTTAATATCGAGCGTTATGAAAAAAATCGTAAACGGGGGAGAGGCGCCCGC
>DATIVM010000350.1:0-3908 GCA_035465975.1 Usitatibacter sp. | reverse complement strand
GCTGCTGGTAGACCACGAACTGGTCGGCGACGAAGCGCTCGGTCTCGGCGGGGGGAAGAATGCGCGGGATGCTGCCGATCTTCTCCTCGCCGGCGAGCCATTGCGGGTCCTTCGCCACCTTCGCGAGCGTGTCGGTCCAGCGCTGCACGATGTCCTTCGGCAGGTTGGGCGGCCCGTAGAGCGCGCTCCAGCCCACGATCGCCTCGAGCTGCGGGTAGCCCGACTCGCGTGCGGTCGGCACGTCGGGGATGTCCTTCACGCGCTCGGGCGTCGTCACCACCAGGGCACGGAGCTTCCCGCCCTTGATGAGGCCGATCGCCGAGGTGAGGTTGCCGCAGCTGAAGTCGACTTCCTTCGAGAGCACCGCGCGCGCCGCATCCCCGCCGCCCTTGTAGGCGACGTGCGCCGCGCCCTCCGGCCCGACGCCGAACGCCTGCAGCAGGAGCTGCGAGCCGAGATGAAGGATGGTGCCCACGCCCGAGGAGCTGTAGTTGAGCTTGCCGGGATGCGACTTGACGGCGTTCGCGAGGTCGGCGAGCGTCTTGTAGGGTGACTCGGCGTTCACCACGCACACCACGGGATTCAGCTCGAGGAGGCCGATGAACGTGAAGTCGTTCCACTTGAAGCTCGTGGAGGGCCGCAGCGCGGGCAGCACGGCATTGGAGCCGACGCGCGCGACGAGCAGCGTGTAGCCGTCGGGCTTTGCGTTCTTCACGAGCTCCGAGCCGATCGCCCCGCTCGCGCCCGCCTTGTTCTCGATCACGACGGGTTGGCCGAGCAGCTTCGATGCGGCCGCGCCCAGGTTGCGTCCGGCGAGGTCGGCATCCCCGCCGGCGCTGAACGGCACGATGAACGTGATGGGTTTCTCCGGATAGGCGGCCGCCGCGAGCGCGAGGCAGGAAGCGGCCAGGGCCGCGGCGAGGCGTGCGAGTGTTTTCATGCGTCTCCTCCTTTGCCGCGACTATGCCATATCCGATCGGCCGCGACGCTATCGCGCCGACGTGGGGCCGGTGCAGAATGAGGCGTCCCGCAAACCGGCCCAGCCGCCCTTGCCCTACGTCGACCACCGCCGCACGCGCATCGGCGCCCGATCACCGCTCGCGCGGCCGGTGTGGGACGGGCGCGCGCTGCACAAGCCGCCGCTGTGGGAGTTCGTCATCCTCTCGATGCTCTTGCACGCGCTCGCCATCGCGCTCTTCGGCGCGCCGAGCGGCGGCAGCCGCGAGGGACATGCGATGTGGGGCTCGCTCAATGTCGTGCTTCGCGGAGCCGCACGCGAGGAGGCGCCGCGGCTCAAGGTCGATCGCGGCATCGCGGGCGGCCCGACGGTCGCGAAGCCCCGACCGCATCGCGCGCCGCCGCCCGCGAAGCCGCCGTCGCCCCGGGCGATCCCGAAGCGATCGCCGATCGAGCCGCTGCAACCGATGCCCATGCCGGCCGAAGCGCCGCCCGTCGTTCCGCCGCTCCTCGATCGCATTCGCACGCCCGAAGCGGAATCGCCGCCGCCGCCGCAGGTTCCGCCTCCCACCGTGAACCAGGTGCCCGCGCCCGTCGAGGCTCCCGTCCCCGCGCCGAACATCGAGGCCGCGCCCATCGAGGCGCCGGCGCCTGCGCAGATCGAGCCGGAGCCGAAACCTGCGATCGAAGCGCCGCTTCCCGTCGAAGCCGCGCCCGCGCCGCGCATCGAGACGCCGCCTCCGGTCGAAGCCGCGCCCGCACCTCCGGTCGAGGAACCGGCGCCGATCGAGAAGGCGCCGGCGGTCGAGCAACCACCTCCGGCCGAGCAACCGCCTCCGGTCGAGGCGACGCCGCCGGTCGAACGCGCGCCGATCGAGACGCCGCCGCTTCCCGTTCCCGAAGCGCCGCCGGCGCCACCCGTCGCGCCGGCCCCGGTCGAAACGCCCGCCCTTCCCGCGCCGGATGTGACGGCCACGCCGCCGGTGGAAAAGACGCCTGTGGAGACGCCGGCGCTTCCGGTGCCCGATGTGTCGACGAACGCGCCGCCCGCGCCGCCTTCGGAATCGGCATCCGGCTCTTCGCTGCCGCAACCCGCGCCGGCCACGATTGCGCCGCCCATCGCGCCGGTGCCCGAGCCCGTCGCGCCCGCGCCTGCGCCTGCGCCCGCCGCGACGCCTGCCCCCTCGCCAGCGCCCGCGCAGTCCGCTCCTGCCCCTGCCGCGCCGCCCGCGGTGCCCGCGACAGAGCCGGCACCCGCGGGCGATTCGCTCTTCCGGGGCCGCGAGCCTTCGAGCACCTACGATCCCACCGCGCCCTCGCCGCCGTCCCTCGATCTCGATGCCCTGCGCCACCGCGCGGGAGAGCTCGCACGCGAAGGCTCGGGGCAGCGTGCGGTGCTGCCGTTCCCGATGCCGCCGGTGCCGCCGAAGAAATCGCGGATGGAGACCGCGATCGAGAACGCGCGCAAGCCCGATTGCCGCACCGCGTACCAGTCGCTGGGGCTCGCCGCGGTGGTGCCGCTCGTCGCCAACGAATTCGGGGAAGGGAATTGCCGATGGTAGGAAGAACCCTGCGAATCGTCCTCCTCGTCGCCGCGATGGCCGCTCTCGCGGTGCACGCGAAGACGCTGCGCTGGTCGGCGCAGGGCGATGCATCCACGCTCGACCCGCAGGCCGAGGCCGAGCTCTTCACCAACATCGCCGCGGTGCAGGTCTACGAGGCGCTGGTCCGCTACGACGCGCACCTGAAGCTCGTGTCCTCGCTCGCGACGGAATGGAAGGCGACCGGCCCGCGCACCTGGGTGTACAAGCTGCGCCGCGGCGTGAAGTTCCACGACGGCACGCCGCTCACCGCCGACGACGTGGTCTTCTCGTTCGAGCGCGCGCGGCTCTCGGGCTCGGCGTTCAAGCTCTACGCGAACCAGGCGGGAACGCCGCGCAAGCTCGACGCGGACACCATCGAGTTCACGACCGCGGCGCCCAACCCGGTGCAGCCGATGGCGGTGGTGAACATCCTCGTCATGAGCCGCGCCTGGTGCGAGAAGCACCGCACCACGAAGCCGCAGGATTTCGCGCACAACGAGGAAACCTACTCGGCGCGCCACGCGATGGGCACCGGGCCGTACCGGCTCGTCGCCTACGAGGCCGGCGTCGAGACGGTCTACGAGAAGAACCCGGACTGGTGGGGAATCGCCGCGGGCCTCTATACCGGCAACGTGGACCGCGTCGTGTACCGCCCGATCGTGAGCCCGCCCACGCGCATGGCGGCGCTCAAGTCCGGCGAGGTGGATTTCGTGCTCGATCCGCCCGTGCAGGACGTGCCGCGCCTCATGCGCGACCCGTCGGTGAAGGTGTGGAGCGGCGAGGAGAACCGCGTGATCTTCATCGGCCTCGACATGGATCGGGACGAGCTCCTCTATTCCGACGTGAAGGGCCGCAATCCCTTCAAGGACCGGCGCGTGCGCCTCGCCCTCTACCAGGCGATCGACATCGAGTCGCTGAAGCGCCAGGTGATGCGCGGCCTCGCGACTCCCACCGCGATCCCGTTCCCCTCGCTCGCGGACCTTCCCGGCGTGGAGGACCGGCGCTACCCGTTCGACCTCCCCGCGGCGAAGCGGCTGCTCGCCGAGGCGGGCTATCCGAAGGGCTTCGGCTTCACCCTGCACTGCCCGAACGACCGCTACGTGAACGACGAGAAGATCTGCATCGCGCTCGCCGGCATGTGGGCGAAGGTCGGCGTGCGCGTCGCGGTCGAGACCATGCCGAAGGCGATCTACTTCCAGAAATGCGAGCGCTTCGACGTGTCGGCGTTCCTCGTGGGCTGGGGCGGGGCGACGACCGACCCGATCTTCACGCTGAAGCCCGTGCTGCACGGGCGCACGCCGGAAGGGGCGGGCGATTCGAACTTCGGCAAGTTCCGCATCCCGGAGCTCGACGCGCTCACCGACCGCA
>DATIVM010000349.1:0-8155 GCA_035465975.1 Usitatibacter sp. | reverse complement strand
CGACGCGCTCACCTGCGAGCTGCCGGTGCGCTCGCCGGCGCTCGGCGCCTCGGTGCGCCACTTCGGGCGCAAGTTCCAGCTGGTCTCGGCGCCGACCAGGGCGAAGGGCGTCGAGGACACGGCGTTCTACCGCTACCACCGGCTGATCTCGCTGAACGACGTGGGCGGCGACCCGGGCGAGTTCGGCTTCCCGCCCGCGAAGTTCCACCGCGCGAGCGCGCATCGCGCCAAGCACTGGCCGCACACGATGCTCGCGACCTCGACGCACGACAACCAGCGGTCCGAGGACGTGCGCGCGCGCATCGACGTGCTCTCGGAGCTCCCCGCGGGCTGGCGCCTGCGGCTGCGCCGCTGGCACCGCATGAACGCGGCCCGCAAGGCGGCGGTCGAGGACATGCCGGCGCCGTCGCGCAACGACGAGTACCTGCTCTACCAGGTGCTGCTCGGCAGCTTCCCGCCCGGCGAGCCCGACGCCGCCGCGCTCGACGCCTGGCGCAGCCGCATCGTCGAGTACATGCGCAAGGCGATGCGCGAGGCGAAGATGCGCACGAGCTGGGCGCGCGTGAACGAGGAATACGAAGCGGCGACCGCGGCGTTCGTGAACGCGCTCCTCGACCCGCGGCCCGGGAACGCGTTCCTCGAGGACCTGCGCGTCGCCGCCGCCACCGTGGCGTGGCCGGGATTCCTGAACAGCGTCGCCATGGTGGCGGTGAAGTACACGTCGCCCGGCGTCCCCGACTGCTACCAGGGCAACGAGATGCTCGACCTCTCGCTGGTCGACCCCGACAACCGGCGGCCGGTGGACTACGAATCGCGACGCGAACTGCTCGATTCGCTCGCGGCGCTGCCGGACGCGCCCGACGAGGGGCGGCTCCGCGAGATCTTCACGGCTTCGGCCGACGGGCGCGCCAAGCTCTACGTGATGTGGCGACTCCTCGCGCTGCGCAAGGCGCGCGAGGCGCTGTTCCTCGAGGGCGACTACACGCCGGTGCGCACGACCGGATCGCACGCCCGGCATGTGCTCGCCTTCGCGCGGCGTCGCGGCAAGGCGTGCTCGGTCACCATCGTGCCGAGGCTCGTCGCCACGCTGGGCGTGAAGACCGCCGAGCTTCCGTGCGGCACGATATGGGGCGACACGCGTGTCGAGCTCCCGTTCATCGCGTCCGATGCGCAGCCTCGCGACGTGATCAGCGGCCGCGCCCTGCATCTCGAGCGCCGCGGTCTGGCGCTCGCCGAGCTGCTCGCCGCGGCGCCGGTCGCGGTGCTTTCCTGCTGACGGTCATCGCGGCTTCGATTTGTCGCATGGTTTGCTGCGGCATCCGGCCAGAGAACCGGCCATGTCGAAGGCTGAATGCTAGGACGGCCCAAACAGTATCGCTAGCGCTCTCCTCCAGAAAGGGGGGGAATACTGAGAAAAGGCCTTCTGTATTTCTTCGATGGATCGAGAGGTGGTGGACAGCTCTCGAGGTCCAATCCAATAGCGCGTGTTGTCTCCGTACGGCTCCCATACAACGTAGTCCTGGCCGAAATACTTGAACGACACCCGGATGTCGTTTACACCACCGAAGTGACCCTCAAGGCGCACATCCGACACATTTGGGACATTCTTGAGAATCTTTGCGGCTATACGCCGCGAAACGAGTACGTTGTTAACCTCAAAAGAAGCTCGGTTCGCTTGCTCAGTCGATGTAGGAAACGTTCGCATGTTCGGCCCTAATTGCCGCGTCGCCTTCCCGTACGGCTCGTAGCTGTACTGCGTCTGCAGCATGCCCGACGAATCCGTGAGCCCGATGACACTCCCCAGCGCATCCGTGATCGGATAGCTCGCCGCCGCCCCTTCCTTCCTCACGAAGAGCTCGTCGATCCCGCCCGTCACCAGGTTCGCCGTGGCAGTCGCGCCATTGAGCTCCTGCACAAAATTCTCCCCGTCGTACACGAACCCCGTCTGCACGCCGTTCACGGTCTTCCCGCGCCGCCTCCCCACCCCGTCGTAGACAAAGCTCGCGGTCGAACCCCCGGAGATCGCCGCGAGCTCGTCGCGCGCGTTCCACGTGTACGTGTTCGTCCCGTCGCCCGTGAGGTTGCCGTTGAGATCGTAGGTGAGCGCCGTCCCCGCCCAGCTCGTGAGCTGGTTGTTGGCGTTGTAGACGGCCGTGGCGACCGGCGCGGGCAGCTCCGTCGTGGCGAGGCTTCCCGTGACACTCGTGCGCCGGCCCGCGGCATCGTATGCGTAGGCGAGATCGCCAATGGTGGTCGCGCCCTTGGTGTACGTGATCGAGGTGAGCTCGTTCGCGGCGTCGTACCGCCTGTTCTTGAAATCGCGAAACGCCTAACCTTCACGTGATTCGTTCACCGCCTGCTCGAGCCGCGCGTGCGTCTCGAGCCAGTCGTCCTCGAGCGCGGCAATGCGCGATTCCACTTCACCGCGGCGCTTGAGCGCCGCCTGCAGGCGCTCGCGGTTCGGCTCCTCGTACGCCTCGGTCGATGCGAGCCACGCCTCGGCTTCGCCCGACTCGCGGCGCAGCGCGTCGAGCTCAGCCTCGATCGTCGAGATGCGGCTCTCGAAGGGTCGGCGCACGCGCGCCTCGCGCTGGCGCCGCTCCGCGTCGGCGCGCCGCTCCTCGCGGCGGCTCACGGCGGCAACCGGCCGCGTCTCGACGCCCCCCAGGCGCGCGTGGTAATCGCGCGCCCAGTCGCGGTAGTCGTCGAGCGTTCCGTCGAACGGCCGCAGCGCGCCGTCGGCCACGAGCAGCCACTGGTCGGTGGCGGTCGCGAGCAGGTGCCGGTCGTGCGCGACCACCACCAGCGCGCCCTCGAAATCCACCAGCGCCTCGGCGAGCGCCTCGCGCATCTCGATGTCGAGGTGGTTCGTGGGCTCGTCGAGGAGCAGCAGGTTGGGCCGCTGCCACACGAGCAGCGCGAGCGCGAGGCGCGCCTTCTCGCCGCCCGAGAGGCTCGCGGCCGGCTGCATCACCTGGTCGCCGCGGAAATCGAAGCCGCCGAGGAAGTCGCGCAGCGCCTGCTCGCGCTCGTCGGGGGCGAGGCGCGCGAGCTGCGCGAGCGCGCCCTCGTCGGCGCGCAGCTGGTCCACCTGGTGCTGCGCGAAGTAGCCGACGCGCAGGCCCTGGGCGCGATGCAGGCGCCCGCCCACGAGCGGCAGGTCGCCCACGATCGACTTGAGGAGCGTCGACTTGCCGGCGCCGTTGGGTCCCAGCAGCCCGATCGCGTCGCCGGGAAGCACGCTCCAATCGATCCCGGAGAGCACCGGCGTCGTGCCGTAGCCCACGGCGGCCCGCTCGAGGGCGAAAAGCTGGCGCGGACTTTCCGCCGGCGCCCGGAAGCGGAAGGAGAAGGGCTTGTCCACGTGCGCCGCGGCGATGCGCTCCAGCTTCTCGAGCGCGCGCAGGCGGCTCTGCGCCTGGCTCGCCTTGGTCGCCTTCGCCCGGAAGCGCGCGACGAACGCCTCGAGGTGCGCGACGGTGCGCTCCTGCTTCTCGTGCGCGGCCTGCTGCTGCGCGAGCCGCGCGGCGCGCTGCTGCTCGAAGGCGCTGTAGTTGCCGGCGTACGCGTCGAGCCGGCGTCCCTCGAGGTGCACGATGGAGCCCGCCACCGCGTCGAGGAACTCGCGGTCGTGGGTGACGAGGATCACCGCGCCGGGAAAGGCCTTGAGCCAGTCCTCGAGCCAGAGCACCGCGTCGAGATCGAGGTGGTTGGTCGGCTCGTCGAGGAGCAGCAGGTCGGAGCGGCACATGAGCGCGCGCGCGAGGTTGAGGCGCATGCGCCATCCGCCCGAGAACGCCGCGACCGGCCGCTCGTGGTCGGCGCTGCGGAAGCCGAGGCCCGCGAGGAGCGTCTGCGCGCGCGGCCGGGCGCGGTACCCGCCGATCTCCTCGAAGCGCGCGTGCAGCTCCGCGATGCGCTCGCCCGGCGCGTGCGACGCCTGCGCCTCCTCGATCGCCGCCTCCAGCGCGCGCAGCTCCGCGTCGCCGTCCATGACGAACTCGAGCGCGGGGCGCGGGAGGGAGGGCGTCTCCTGCGCGACGTGGGCGAGCACCCAGCGCGGCGGCATCTCCACCTCGCCGGCGTCGGCGTGCAGCTCGCCGCGCACCAGCGCGAGCAGGCTCGACTTGCCGCTGCCGTTGGCGCCCACCAGCCCCACCTTCTGGCCGGGGTGGACGTTCATCGACGCGCCCTCGAGCACGACCTTCGCGCCGCGGCGCAGCGTGACCTCAGCGATCCGCAGCAATGTCGCCCTCACTCATCCGGGTCTTGTCTGCGTTCATCTGCGTTGCATCGGCGTTCATCCGCGCTTTCAAAGGTCCCCGATCGCATCACTCACAGGCGGTATTCGTAGTCCACCGCGAGCGGCGCGTGATCGGAGAAGCGCCTGCGCACGTAGATGTCGGTCGCGCGGGCGAGGGCCGCGATCCCGGGCGTGGCGACCTGGTAGTCGATGCGCCATCCCACGTTCTTCGCCCATGCCTGCCCGCGGTTCGACCACCACGTGTAGCGCTCGGGGCGCGGGTCGAGCCGGCGGAACACGTCCACGAAGCCGTGCTCCTCGAAGACGCGCGTGAGCCACGCGCACTCCTCGGGGAGGAAGCCGGAGCGCTTGCGGTTCGCCCGCGCGTTCTTCAGGTCGATCTCCCGGTGGGCGATGTTCCAGTCGCCGCAGATCACGAACTCCCGCCCGCAGGCGCGCATCGCGTCGAGCTTCGGCAGGAAGCGCTCCATGAACGAGAGCTTGCGCGCCTGGGCCGCGTCGCCGCTCGAGCCGGAGGGCAGGTAGAGCGAGACCACGCTCAGGTTCCCGAAGTCCGCCTGCAGGAAGCGTCCCTGCGCGTCGATGTCCGGGATGCCGAGGCCCATCGTCACGCGGTCGGGCTCGCGCGCGGCGTAGATCGCGACCCCGCTGTAGCCGGGCTTCGCGGCGGGATGGAAGAAGGCGTGCAGGCCGCGCGGCGCGAGGAGCGAGCGCGGCAGGTCCGACTCGCGCGCCTTGATCTCCTGCAGGCAGACCACGTCGGCCTTCTGCCGGCGCATCCAGGGGCCGAAGCCCTTCGCCGCCGCGGAGCGCAGCCCGTTCACGTTGAGGGTGATGATTCGCAAGGGGAAGGCCGGACGAGCGGCGCCGGGCCCATTGAAGCAAAATAGGCCGTATCGTAACCTCTCGCGCAATCCGATGAACGCGGCCGCCGCACAAGTCCCCGCCCCCGATCGCGAAGCCTTCCGCCGCGAGTTCGTCGAGTTCGCCATCCGCGCGGGGGTGCTGCGCTTCGGCGAGTTCCGGACCAAGGCGGGGCGCCTCTCCCCGTACTTCTTCAATGCCGGCCTCTTCAGCGACGGCGAGCGGCTGGGCGAGCTGGGCCGCTACTACGCGCGCGCCGCGCTCGCCTCGGGCATCGGCTTCGACATCCTGTTCGGCCCGGCCTACAAGGGCATCACGCTCGCCGCCGCCACCGCCGTGGCGCTTGCCGGGCTCGGTCACAATGTGCCGTTCTGCTTCAATCGCAAGGAGGCGAAGGACCACGGGGAGGGCGGCAGCATCGTCGGCGCCCCGCTCGCGGGCCGGGCGCTCATCGTGGACGACGTGATCACCGAGGGCGCCTCCAAGCGGGAAGCCATCGAGATCATCCGGGCGGCCGGGGCCACCCCGGCTGGCGTGCTAATTGCTCTGGATCGCCAGGAACGCGGACAGGGAGCGCTCTCGGCGAGCCAGGAGGTGAGCCGCGATTTCGGCGTGCCCGTGGCTGCCATCGCGACGCTCGAGGACATCCTCGCGACGCTGCGCGCCCGTCCCGGCGAGCAGGCGAACGTCGAACGCATCGAGGAATACCGGCGCCGCTACGGCATCGCGGCGCCCGCATGACAGGGAGAGGGTCGGGCGCACCGGGAGGCAAACGATGAGAAGAATGCTGGGACTGCTGTTGATCGCGCTGCACGCGCCGCTCGCCTCGGCGGTGTACCGGTGCGTGGACGAGCAGGGGCACACCCTCTTCGGCGACACGCCGCCGGGGGGCTGCGGCAACGTGCCCATCTACGAGGTGAGCCCCTCCGGCATGGTCCTGCGGCGCATCGATCCCACGCCCACGCCGCAGCAGCTCGAGATGCAGCGCGAGCAGCGCGAGCGCCACGAAAGGGAGGCGCGCGCCGCGGCCGAGCAGCGCCGCAAGGACATGGCGCTGCTCAACACCTACGACAGCGCCGCCGAGTTCGACATGGCGCGCGACCGCAACATCCAGCCGGTGGCCGGCCGCATCACCGCCGCGCAGGAGCGCATCAAGGAGCTCGACCAACGCGAGCGCGACATCGAGAAGCAGGTCGCGGGCTTCGCCCAGCGCGCCGGCAAGGACGGCAAGAAGGCCGAGGCGCCGGCGTGGATGGTGGAGGACCTGCAGCGCGTGCGCAGCGAGCGCAAGGAGCTGAAGGGCGCGATCGTGCGCTACAACCAGGAGATCGGGGAGCTGCGCGCGCGCTACGACGGCGACAAGAAACGCTGGATCGCGCTCAAGGCGGCGGGCGGCTCGCTCACGCCCGATCCCGCGCCCCAGGTGGAGCCGGTGAAGGCCCCGCCCGCGCACCGCCGGCTCGGCTCCTAGGACGCGGAGAGCTTGCGGCGCAGGATCTCGCCCGCCTGGGCGGGGTTCGCCTTCCCCTGCGTGGCCTTCATCACCTGCCCGACGAGGGCGTTGAACGCCTTCTCCTTGCCCGAGCGGTAGTCCTCGACCAGCTTCGCGCTCGCCGCGAGCACCCGGTCGACGGCGGCTTCGAGGGCGCCCGCGTCCGAGATCTGCGTGAGGCCGCGCTTCGCGATGATCGCGTCGGGCCCGCCCTCGCCGTCGGCCATCGCGAGCAACACCGACTTCGCCGCCTTGGCCGAGACCGTGCCGTCCTCGATCCGTGCGAGCAGCCGCGCGAGCGATTCCGGCGCGACGGGCGGTGCGGCGAAATCGGCGCCGCGATCGTTGAGGAGCGCCGAGACCTCGCCGTTCACCCAGTTCGCCGCGAGCCGCGGCGCGATGCCGGGTGCGGCGGCGAGCGCGGCCTCGAAGAACGCCGCCTTCTCGCGGCTCTCGGTGAGGAGCGCCGCCTCGTACTCGCCGATCGCGAGCTCCCCGCGATAGCGGCGCCGCAGCGCCTCGGGAAGCGCCGGGAGCGACTCGCGCACCGCCTCGATCCACGCCTGCGGGATCTCGAGCGGCAGGAGGTCGGGATCGGGGAAGTAGCGGTAGTCCTGCGCCTCCTCCTTCGAGCGCATGGAGCGCGTCTCGCCGCGATCCGGGTCGAAGAGGCGGGTCTCCTGCAGGACCCTGCCGCCGTCCTCGAGGATCTCGACCTGGCGGCGCACCTCGAACTCGATCGCCTTCTCGAGGAAGCGGAAGGAGTTGAGGTTCTTGATCTCGCAGCGCGTGCCGAGCGCGGCCCCGGGGCGGCGCACCGAGACGTTGGCGTCGCAGCGGAACGAGCCTTCCTGCATGTTGCCGTCGCAGATCCCGATCCAGCGCACCAGCGCGTGCAGCGCCTTCGCGTAGGCGACCGCCTCCTGCGCCGAGCGCATGTCGGGCTCCGAGACGATCTCGAGGAGCGGCGTGCCGGCGCGGTTGAGGTCGATGCCGCTCATGCCGTGGAAGTCCTCGTGCAGCGACTTGCCCGCGTCCTCCTCGAGGTGCGCACGGGTGAGGCGCACGCGCTTCTCCTGCTCGCCCACCACGATCGCCATCGAGCCGCCCGACACCACCGGCCGCTCGTACTGGCTGATCTGGTAGCCCTTGGGAAGGTCCGGGTAGAAATAGTTCTTGCGCGCGAAGATGCTGCGCGAAGCGATCGTGCCCCCGACCGCGAGCCCGAAGCGGATGGCGCGCTCGACGGCGCCGCGGTTGAGCACCGGCAGCGTCCCGGGAAGCGCGAGGTCCACCGCGCTCGCCTGCGTGTTCGGCGCCGCGCCGAACGCGGTCGAGGCGCCCGAGAAGATCTTCGAGGCCGTCGTGAGCTGCGCGTGGGTCTCCAGCCCGATGACGATTTCCCAGCTCATTCGAACCCCGGGGGCACGCGCGCGTGCCAGTCGGTCGCCTGCTGGAAGGCGTGCGCGGCGGCGAGCATGCGCGCCTCGTCCCAGTAGTTGCCCACGATCTGCAGCCCCACCGGGCGGCCCTTC
>DATIVM010000348.1:0-3682 GCA_035465975.1 Usitatibacter sp. | reverse complement strand
CGGTGAAGCAGGCGTTCGCCATCCGCGACCGCTACGTCACCGACCCCGCGTACATGACCGTGGAAGCGCAGTCGTTCCTCGCCGCGGAAAAGGTGGCGCACCTCGCCGGGCGCATCGATCGCGCGCGCGCCGCCCCGTGGGGCGCGGGCCGCGGACCGGCCGACACGATCTGGATGGGCGCGATCGACGGCGAGGGCCGCGCCGTGAGCTTCATCCAGAGCCTCTACCACGAGTACGGCAGCGGCGTGGTGCTCGCCGAATCGGGCATCAACTGGCAGAACCGCGGCTGCAGCTTTTCGCTCGACGAGCGCGCGCTCAATGCGCTCAAGCCCGGCCGCAAGCCCTTCCACACGCTCAATCCGGCGCTCGCCCTGCTCTCCGACGGCCGCGCGATGTGCTACGGCAACATGGGGGGCGACGGGCAGCCGCAGACGCAGAGCGCGGTCTTCACGCGCACCGCGGTCTTCGGCATGAACCCGCAGGAGGCGATCTCGGCGCCGCGCTGGCTCCTCGGCCGCACCTGGGGCCAGACGAGCGACACGCTCAAGCTGGAATCGCGCTTCCCGCCCGCGGTGATCGACGCGCTCGCGCGCATGGGCCACGAGGTGGAAGTGGTCGGCGCCTGGGACGAGGTCGTGGGCCACGCGGGCGCGATCGTGCGCCATCCCAACGGCCTCTTCGAGGGCGGCACCGACCCGCGCTCCGACGGCGCGGTGGCGAGCTACTAGGGACAGACCCCTTTTTCTCTTTGGCGGAACGACCCATCGGATTCGTGGGAGCGAACGGTTCTCGTCGTTCCGCCAAAGAGAAAAAGGGGTCTGTCCCTATCCTTTCCCGGGATTGCCCTCCACGCCGACGAGGCGCGGAAGGTTGAGCTTCGGCTCGGGGATCGTCTTGCGGTCGCGCAGGTACGCGGCGATCACATCCCAGATGGGCTCGCCCCGCGCGCCTTCGGCCACCGGGGCCCAGCCCGCGACCTTGTAGGTCTTCTTCGGGTCGATGGGCTTTCCGCCAAGGCGCATGTCGCCGATGCGCTTGCCGATGGTCTCGGCCGGCGTGCAGGTGTAGGTGAGCCCGCCGACGCGCACCATGTCGCCGCCCTGCTGGTAGTACGGGTCGGGGTTGAACAGGTTGTCGCAGACGTCCTCGAGGATCGTCTTGATCATCTCGCCGCTGATGTCGCTGAGCGTCGAGTACGGGTACGTGATCGCCGACCAGTCCATCACGTCCTCCATGGTGATCGCGTCGCCCGGCAGGAGGGTCGTGCCCCAGCGGAAGCCTGGCGAGAAGGCGATCTGCGCGCCCTTCACCTTCATGAGCGCGTCGAGGATCAGCTGGTCCACCGAGCCGTTGAAGTTGCCGCGGCGGTAGAGCAGCCCCTCGCTCACGGCGAGCTTCTCGCCGAGCTTCGCCGCGTACGGCGCGCGGCTCTTCGCGATGAGCGCTTCCATCGCCGGATCGGCCGGGAGCAGGTTCGAGAACACCGGCAGCAGCCGGTAGCGCCACCCGCGGATGCGCCCGTCGGCGTAGTCGAAGTCGAGCACCCCGAGGAACTTGCCGTTGCTTCCCGCGTTGGTGACGAGCGTCGTGCCGCCCGCGTTCTTCACCGCCACGGGCTTCGGCACGGCGTCGTGGGTATGCCCGCCGAGGATCGCGTCGATGCCCGTGACGCGCGAGGCGAGCTTGAGGTCCACGTCCATGCCGTTGTGCGAGAGCAGCACGACCACCTTCGCGCCCTTCGCGCGCGCCTCGTCCACCTGCTTCTGCAGCTCCGGCTCCTTGATGCCGAACGTCCACTCCGCGACCATGTAGCGCGGGTTCGCGATGGGCGTGTAGGGGAACGCCTGGCCGACGATCGCCACCGGCACGCCGTTGATCTCGCGGATCGTGTACGCCTTGAACACGGGATCGCCGAAATCGGCCGTGGCGACGTTCTGCGCCACGAACTCGATCCGTCCCTTGAAGTCGCGGTCCACGACCTCCTTCACGCGCGCGGCGCCGTAGGTGAACTCCCAGTGGCCGGTCATGACGTCCACGCCCAGCGCGTTCTGCGCGTCGATCATGTCCTGGCCCTTCGTCCACAACGAGACGCCCGAGCCCTGCCAGGTATCGCCGCCGTCGAGGAGCAGCGCGCCGGGGCGCGACGCCTTGAGCCGCTTCACGAGCGTGGCGAGGTGCGCGAAGCCGCCCAGCTTGCCGTACGCATGGGCGGCACGCACGAAATCGAGATACGTGAACGCGTGGGCCTCGCGCGAGCCGGGCGCGATGCCATACGCCTTGAGGAACGCCTCGCCCACCAGGTGAGGCGGTTTCCCGGCCGCGCCCGCGATGCCGAGGTTCACGTCGGGCTCGCGGAAGTGGACGGGCAGGAGCTGCGCGTGGCAATCGGTGAAGTGCAGCAGGCTCACGTTGCCGTAGCGCGGCACGTCGTAGAACGCGTCGCCGTCGGCCGCCAGCGCGGCGCGGCTAGCGAGCGGCAAGCCGGCCGTGGCGCCGATCGCCAGCGCCTCGAGGAACTCTCTGCGGTTCATTCAGAACTCCAGGTCGTCGGAGATCGCCTTCAGGCCCGCCTTGGCGCAGGCCTCGTCCGCCTCGCTTCCGGGCGCGCCGGAGACGCCGATGCCGCCGAGGAACGAGCCGCCCGCCTCGATCGGGATTCCGCCCGCGACCGCCGCGATGCGCGGCGCGTTGCGCAGGCCCGCGAGCGGCTGCCCCGGGCGCGTGATCTTCTCGACCTCGGAGGTGGCCGTGCGCGTGCTCGCGGCGGTCCACGCCTTGTTCGCCGAGAGCTCGAGCGTGTGCGGCCCCGCGAAGCGATCGCGCAGCTGCACGCGCAGGAGGCCTTCGCGGTCGACGACGGCCACCGTCACCTGGTAGCCCGATCCGCGGCAGCTCGCGAGCGCCGCCTGCGCGGCCTTCAGCGCCGTCTCCGGCGTGAGCTCGCGGACCGTGTAGGTGGGACTCTCGGCGGCGAGGCCGAGGAGGGGCGCGGCGGCCGCGGCGAGCGCGGCCGCACGCACGGCGGATTTCACTGGTTCACGGGCGAGTTCGGGTCGAGCAGCAGCGCCACCACGTCCTTGATCTGCTGCTCGCTGAGGATGCCGTGGGCGCCGAAGCGCGGCATGCTCGAGCACGCGGCGAAGGCGTGGGAGTTATAGACCTTCGCATAGACGTACTTCTGCATGTCGGGCCCGAAGCCGCGCGTCCGCCCGAAGTGATAGAGGCTCGGACCGATCGTCCCGTACGAAAGCTCCTGCTTCGAAATCTGGTGGCACGCGTAGCAGTTGCCGCCGCCCGGCTTCTTCGGGTCGTCGTTCCACTGCTTGCCCTTGCCCGTCTGCGCGACCTTCTCCCCCGCCTTCCAGTCGCCGAGGTAACGCCCGTCGGCCGGATACTTGATGGTCACGAGCTGGGCCTGCTCCATGCGCTTCGCATCGGCGTCCGGAATCTTCGCGGCCTCCTCGGCGTAGCGTGTGCAGACCTTCTGCAGGTCGTCCTGGTCGAGCCGGTCGAGGGTCGCCTGGCCGCGCGGCTTGAAGTCCCGCTTCATGAGGGCGATCGCCTCCCGCGTGGCGCGGTCTTCGCCGCCGCCGGCACCTTGCATCGCCGCGCAGCCGGCCACGACCAGCGCGGCGCCCGTCGCGGCGAGCGCCGCGATCCGAAGTTTCTGGCTCTTCACGTC
>DATIVM010000347.1:0-2455 GCA_035465975.1 Usitatibacter sp. | reverse complement strand
AAGCGGCGCAGGTTCTCGTGGGAGACCGCGAACGCCTGCCAGTATTCGTGCACGCGCGACAGATCCCGCAGCATCGGCATCGTGAGGCCGAGGACCGTCATCGCGGAGACCGCGGTGCCCGGCGTCGCCCCGGCGAAATGCGCGCCGAGCGCCCCGGCGGCGAGGATTGCGAGGGTCGAAAGGGCCGCGGTGAGCTCGACGACGGCGCGCAGCCATCCCGTCATCCGCGCGCGCCGGATCATCGCGCTCGCGAGGCGGTTGGAGCGCCGGGCGAGCCGGCCGCGCTCGCGCTCGAGCTGCCCGAACGCCTGGACGGTCGCGATCGAGGCGATGCTCTCCTCGGAGGCGCCGGCGACCCGGCTGCGCCGGCGGCGCGCCTCGCGCACCGCGCCGCGCATGCGGGGCCCGAGGGCGAGCGTGGCGAGCGCCCCCAGGGCGAGGACGGGCAGCACCAGCGCCGCGACGAAGGGCGAGATCCACGCGAGAACCGGCAGCATGAGGACGAGCGCGATCCCGGCGACGGCGAGCCGGGCGAGGCCGAGCGTGAGCCACTGGCGCAGCGCCGTGAGATCGCCGATGAAGCGCAGCAGCTGGCCGCCGCGGCTGCCGCGCTGGATGCCGCGCGGCGACAGCCGGCCCAGGCGGTCGAACATCGCGAGCCGCACCGCGCGCACGTAGCTCTGCCCCAGCCGCTCGGCGGTGACGAGCTCGTGCAGCTTGAGTGCGGCGATGCCGAGGGAGGCGGCGGCGAGCAGGGCGGCGAGGCTCGCCGCGCTCCAGGCACCGGGGCGCCCGAGCACCCAAGCGTCGAACGCGCGGTGCGACGCCCAGGCGGCGGTGGCCACGCAGAGCGCGTGCGCGGCGCCGTTCGCGACGAGCGCCGCGAAGAGGATGCGCCGGCGTCCGGCGAGCGGCCGGGGCAGCGCGCTCGCGCCCATCAGGCGGCGCGGCGCGAGCGCTCGTTCGAGCGCACCGCGGCGAGGTCCGGCAGCCAGACGCCGGCGGCGATGTCGCCGTTGGAGACCACCGGCACCGGCACGGCCTGGGCGGCCTCGCGCATCGCGAGCGGCGAGGCGGTGAGAAGACCGCTCACCGCGATCACGCGGTGGCCGCGCTCGAGCAGGATCGCCACACCCGCCTTCGCGCCCATCGCCTCGCCCGCCGCGAAGGCGACCGCGTCCACCATCTCGCGGAACGCGCCCGATTGCAGGAGCGCCGCGGTCTCGCGCTGGAACAGGCCGTCGGCAACCTCCAGCACGATCACGTCGGGCTCCGCGTCCGCCAGATTGGCGACCAGCGTCGCGAAGATCGCCTCCACGTGCCGCGGCGCGAGCCCGAAGGTCGAGGGCACGCCGGCGTCGGTGAAGTCGAGCGCCGGCGATGCGCCCGCGTCGACCATGCACCACTTGTCCGCGCCGGCCCCGGTGCCCGTCACCTTCGCCGCCCCGACCCGCAGGCCGCGCTGCACGAAGCCGCGCACCAGGCTCGCCGCGGTGGTGGTCTTGCCCGAATTCATGGAGGTGCCCACGACCGCGATCACCGGCACGCGCGTCGCGCCCGGCGCACGCATGGGCAGGCCGCAGTGCTGCAGGTTGAGCGCGTTGCCGTCGGCGTCGCACAGGAGGCCGACGGGCTCGAGGGTCGTCGGCGCGCGCATGCGATGGTGGCGGCACTGCACGCGCGAGGCAAGGCCGCCGCCGGCCACCAGGTCGCAGGGCCCGAGGTCCGAGGGCACGTACGCCTCGTACTGGTCGGGCGCGTAGCGCGAGCCGTAGCACACGACGATCTCGTCGCCCGCGTGGAGCTGCGCCCGGCGGCCGGTCGCGAGCTCGAGGCGCTCGTGCTGTCCGAGGCGCTCCACGCGGGCGAGGACGAAGTCGCCGGCGCGCGGGGTGCGCCCTTCCCGCTCCACGGCGGCGACGAGGTCGAAGGGCAGCAGGCGCGCGGCGTAGGCGGTCTTCGCCTTCGCGAGCCGCGGCAGCACGGAACGGCCGGTCGACCGCGCGGGGGAGGCGGCCGGGGAGGAATGGTGGGTGGTGAGCAACGTCATCTCGTGTCTCCTGGTCGCGTATCGATCGATTCGGCGCGGGGGAAAGGGGTTCCGTGCGCCAGGCGTTACTGTAGACGGCGTTTCGCCAATTTGGGAAGATTTTCCCAAATCTATATTTTTTCGCCCGGCGGGAATAGGCGGCGTGTTTCGGCTGTATGGGCTCGCACCGATCGATCGTGCAACGGATTGGATGGCACGGAGTTCCTGCGGTTCGTATGCCTTGCGGCGCATGCATCGCCGGCAGCGGCGTCGCCGGACGGTGACGGCAGGCACGAACCCCACGCGGCGCATCCGGTCTCACACCCGTCTCATCGACGGGGGCGCGCCATGCATTCGAATGTCGGCGGTGTGGAGCGGCGCGTGCGGGGCGGCGTGGGCCTCGCCCTGCTCGCGGCGGGCAGCATC
>DATIVM010000346.1:0-8518 GCA_035465975.1 Usitatibacter sp. | reverse complement strand
CGATGGCCTCCATCGCCGGCTCCAGGTCGTAGGCCTTGCAGGTGAAGAGCACGAGGTCGTAGTCCGGACGGACGTCCCCGGCGAGCACGGTGCGGACCGGAATGCGCGCGTCCCCGAGGGGGCTCTCGATGACGAGGCCGTCGCGCGCGAGCTGCTCGCGGCGCCGCGGGCGCACGAGGAACGTCACGTCGGCGCCCGCCTGCGCGAGGCGGCCGCCGAAGTAGCCGCCGATCCCGCCCGCGCCGAGGACGAGGATCCTCACCGCCTCAGCGCGCCGCGCCGAAATCGAACGCGCCGGTGAGGTCGTTCGCCGCGGCGTCGCGCGTGCCCAGGGGCGCGAGCCCCCAGCGCTTCTCGATGAAGCGCAGGATCGAGGTCGTGTCGTACACGGTGTGGTCCACGTATCCGCGCTTCGCGTACGGCGAGATGATCACCGCCGGCACGCGCGATCCGGGGCCCCAGCGGTCGCCCTTCGGCGGCGCGACATGGTCCCAGCGCCCGCCGTTCTCGTCGTACGTGACGATGATCGCGGTGCTCTTCCACTGCGGGCTCGCCATGATCGCCTTCACCAGCGAGGCGATGTGCTCCTGGCCGGAGATCACGTCGGCGTAGCCGGGATGCTCGTTGAGCGGGCCGATGGGCTTCACGAACGAGACGGCGCGCAGGCTTCCTTCCGCCACCGCCTTGCGGAAGTCCGCCTCGTCGAGGAGGTGCTCGCGCTTGGCCGCCGTGCCGTCGGCGTAGTTGGCGAAGTAGGCGAACGGCTGGTGGTGGTACTGGAACACCGGATGGGGATGGCCGGCGAGGGCGTCGTTCCAGCCGCCCGAGTACCACGCCCACGAGATGCCCTTTTGCGTGAGGCGGTCGCCGATCGTCGGCAGCGTCTGGCTCGGCATGAGGCGCGCCGGATCCTTGATCTTCGCCGGATGCGGCGTGTTGACCGTGAAGCTCGTGTTCACCGCGTAGCCGTCGGGCGTCACCTGGCCGTCCTTCACGAGGAAGCCCTTGTCGTCGAGCACCGCGCGGATCGAGGCCGGCGCGTCCTTCCATTCGGGCGTGCAGGCGCAGACGAGCCAGAAGTGGTTGAGGAAGGAGCCGCCGAAGGCGCCCATGAAGAAGTTGTCCGCGAGCGTGTACTCGCGGGCGAGGCGTCCCAGCGGGAAGTCGCTGCCGTCGTAGTAGCTCATGACCAGCCCGCCGACGTTGGTCCACGCGACGAAGCGGTCGTTGAGCCCGCCGTGGATCTGGTACTGGTTCTGGTAGTAGAGGTGGATGGGGTTTCCCGCCTTCCGGTCGGGCGGGATGTACTTGCCGAGGTCGAATGGCGCGTTGGGCAGATCCGCCGGGATGCGCGGGTCGATCCTGCCGTGCTCGTCCTTCGACGGCGGCAGCACCGGGTAGACGCGCCCGCTCCGGTCGCTCTGCGGCGGGGCGTTCGCGGCCTGCGCGAGGCCGTTCGCGCCGGGGAACTTGCCGAACAGCCCGTCGAAGCTCCAGTTCTCCTGGAAGAGCACGACGACGTGCTCGATCTTCTCCAGGCCTGCGGCGGACTTCGGTGCGGGCGGCGTCGCGGCGCAGGCGGCGGCGAGCAGTGCGACGAGCAGCGTTGCGATGCGCTTCATCGTTCCTCCCTTCGAGAACGGCGCCGGGCGCCGTCCGGTTCACATCCGGGCTTCCGCGAACCCCTTCTTCTTCACCAGCGCGTCGAGGTCCTTCAGGATCTCGAGGAGCTCCTCCATGCGACCGAGCGGCCACGCGTTGGGGCCGTCGGAGAGCGCCTTCTCGGGCTTCGGGTGCGTCTCCATGAAGACGCCCGCCACCCCCGTCGCGACCGCCGCGCGCGCGAGCACCGGCACGAACTCGCGCTGGCCGCCCGAGGAGGCGCCCTGCCCGCCCGGAAGCTGCACCGAGTGGGTGGCGTCGAACACGACCGGGCAGCCGGTCTCGCGCATGATCGCGAGCGAGCGCATGTCCGAGACGAGGTTGTTGTAGCCGAACGAGGCGCCGCGCTCGCACACCATGATGTTGTCGGCCCCGCTCGCCTCGCGCGCCTTCTCGACCACGTTCTTCATGTCGTGGGGCGCGAGGAACTGGCCCTTCTTGATGTTCACGGGCTTGCCCGCCGAGGCGACGGCGTGGATGAAGTCGGTCTGCCGGCAGAGGAACGCCGGCGTCTGCAGCACGTCCACCACCAGCGCGACCTCGGAGATCTCGTCCTCGGCGTGCACGTCGGTGAGGACCGGGACGCCGATCTCGCGGCGCACCTTGTCGAGGATCGCGAGCCCCTTCTCCATGCCGAGCCCGCGGAACGACTTCCCGGAGCTGCGGTTCGCCTTGTCGTAGGACGACTTGAAGATGAACGGGATGCCGAGGCCGGCCGTGATCTCCTTGAGGCGCCCGGCGACGTCCATCTGCAGCTGCTCGCTCTCGACGACGCAGGGGCCGGCGATGAGAAACAGCGGTTTGTCCAGCCCGACTTCGAAACCACAAAGCTTCATGATTCGTCGTTCCCGCGATGCGGGAACCCTCGATTCGTCGTTCCCGCGAAGGCGGGAACCCACTCCTTGCTGGCGGATTCCCTCCTTCGAGGGAATGACGTTGCGTCGTTACGCGGCCGAGCCGCCGATGACCTTCAGCCCCGGCTCCTGCACGCGCTGCTTGTGCTGCTCGAGCGCCGCCTTCACGAACGAGATGAAGAGCGGATGGCCCTCGCGCGGCGTCGAGGTGAATTCCGGGTGGTACTGGCAGCCGAAGAACCAGGGGTGGTCGGCGAGCTCCGCCATCTCGGTGAGATCCTCGGCCTTGGTCTTGGCGCTCACGATGAGGCCCGCGGCCTCGAGCCGCGGCACGTAATGGTTGTTCACCTCGTAGCGGTGGCGGTGGCGCTCGGCGACCGTCTCCTTGCCGTAGATCCTGTAGGCGAGCGTGCCCTTCCGGATGGTGCACGGCTGCGCGCCCAGGCGCATGGTGCCGCCGAGGTTGGAGCTCGCGTCGCGCCGCTCCACGCGCCCGTCGTGGTTCTGCCACTCGGTGATGAGCGCGATCACGGGGTGCGGCGTGTCCGGGTCGAACTCGGTGGAGTTGGCGCCCTCGAGCCCGCACTTGTCGCGCGCGATCTCGATCGCCGCGATCTGCATGCCGAGGCAGATGCCGAGGTAGGGCACCTTGCTCTCGCGCGCGTACTTCACCGCCGCGATCTTGCCCTCGATGCCGCGCTTGCCGAAGCCGCCGGGCACGAGCACCGCATCCATCTCCTTGAGCGCGTCGATTCCGTTCGCCTCGAGCTGCTCCGAATCCACGTAGTGGATGTTCACCTTGGTGCGCGTGTGGATGCCGGCGTGGACCAGCGCTTCCGAGAGCGACTTGTACGAATCCTGCAGGTCGACGTACTTGCCGACCATCGCGATGTCGACCTGGTGCTCGGGGTTGTCGAGCGCGTCGACGATCTTCTCCCACATCGTGAGGTCGGCGGGGTAGGCGGCGAGGTCGAGCTTGCGGCATACGATCTCGTCCAGGCCCTGCTTGTGCAGCATCACCGGGATCTTGTAGATGGAGTCCGCGTCGTAGGCCGAGATCACCGAGCGCACGTCCACGTTGGTGAAGAGCGCGATCTTGCGCCGGTCGTCCTCGGGAATGGGTTGCTCCGAGCGGCACATCACGATGTCGGGCTGGATGCCGATGCCGCGCAGCTCCTTCACCGAGTGCTGCGTCGGCTTGGTCTTGATCTCGCCCACGCTCGCGAGGTGCGGCACGAGCGTGAGGTGCATGTAGCAGGTGTTGGTGCGGCCTTCCTCGATGCCCATCTGGCGGATGGCCTCGAGGAACGGCAGCGACTCGATGTCGCCCACGGTGCCGCCGATCTCGATGATGCCGACCTCGGCGTCCTTGCAGGCGGCCTTGACCGAGGCCTTGATCTCGTCGGTGATGTGCGGGATCACCTGCACCGTGCCGCCCAGGTAATCGCCGCGGCGCTCCTTGTTGATGACGCGCTCGTAGATCTGGCCGGTGGTGAAGTTGTTGGCCTTGGACATCCTCGAGCTCACGAAGCGCTCGTAGTGCCCGAGGTCGAGGTCGGTCTCCGCGCCGTCCTCCGTCACGAACACCTCGCCGTGCTGGAACGGCGACATCGTGCCGGGATCGACGTTGATGTAGGGGTCCAGCTTGACGAGGGAGACCTTGATCTTGCGCGACTCGAGGATCGCGGCGAGGGAAGCGGCGGCGATGCCCTTACCGAGCGAGGAAACCACACCGCCGGTCACGAATACGTATTTGGTCATCGCTGGGCCCCGTCGGAAATTTGCATTTTACCGGGATACGCGCGATCGGTGGGCTTTCACGGCCCGTCGGCCGGCACCCGGGGCTCGACGGCCCCGGGGACGGCCCGCAGGAAGGCTAGAATCGGCGGCATGAGAGTGGGCGATCGGCATTATCGCAGCCTGTGGGCCGACGCGGCGCCCGGGGCGGTGCACGTCATCGACCAGACGCGCCTGCCCCACGTCTTCGAGACGCGCACCATCGCGTCGGCGGACGCGATGGCCGAGGCGATCCTCGCGATGCGCGTGCGCGGCGCGCCGTTGATCGGCGTCGCCGCCGCGTTCGGTCTGGCCCTCGCCGTGCTGCGCGATTCCTCCGACGCAACGATCGAGCGTGCGGCGCGCCTGCTGCGCGCCACGCGCCCCACGGCCGTGAACCTCGCGTGGGCGCTCGCGCGCATGCGCGAACGCCTCGCGCCGCTCGCCGCGGGGGAACGGGCGGCCGCCGCCTGGGCCGAGGCGCAGTCGATCGCCGACGAGGACGTGGCGTTGAACGAGGCGATCGGCCGCCACGGCCTGGCGATCCTCGAGCGCGAGCACGCGGCGCGCCAACGGCCCGTCGAGATCCTCACCCACTGCAATGCGGGCTGGATCGCGACCGTCGACTGGGGCACGGTGACCGCGCCGATCTTCATGGCGCACGACCGCGGCATCCCGGTGCACGTGTGGGTGGACGAGACGCGCCCGAGGAACCAGGGCCTGCTCACCGCGTGGGAGCTCGCGAGCCACGGCGTGCAGCACACGCTCGTCGTGGACAACGCGGGAGGCCACCTCATGCAGCGCGGGCGCGTGGACCTGGTGATGGTCGGCGCCGACCGCGTGACGCGGCGCGGCGACGTGTGCAACAAGATCGGCACCTACCTCAAGGCGCTCGCGGCGCGCGCGAACGGCGTTCCGTTCTACGCCGCCGTGCCCACCCCGACCATCGACTGGGGCATCGAGGACGCGATGGCGGAGATCCCGATCGAGGAGCGCCCGGAGGACGAGGTGCGCATCGTGCGCGGCCTCGATGCCGAGGGCCGCTTCGCCGAGGTGACGATCGCGGCGAGCGCGACGGCGGTGGCGAACCCCGCCTTCGACGTGACGCCGGCGGAGCTCGTGACCGGCATCGTCACCGAGAAGGGCATCGTGCGCGCCCTCGAGCGCGAGCTCCTCGCCCTGCGGCCGCACGAAACGCGGGCCCTCACGTGAGCGCCGACGAAGCCGGGCTGCGCGCGCGCCTCGTCGCCATCGCACGACGCCTCGCCGCGGCCGGGATGAACACCGGCACCTCGGGCAACATGAGCGCCCGCGTGCCCGGCGGCTACCTCGTCACGCCGAGCGGCGTCGCCTACGACACCATGCAGCCCGGCGACATCGTGGGCATGGCCGACGATTCGGAGGACATCGGCGGCGCGCGCCGTCCCTCCTCGGAGTGGCGCCTGCACCGCGACATCTACCGCCACCGGCCCGAGGTGGGCGGCGTCGTGCACACGCATTCTCCCTACGCGACGACGCTCGCGTGCCTCGGCCGCGCGATCCCCGCGTTCCACTACGAGGTCGCGCTCGCCGGAGGGACCGACGTGCGCTGCGCGCCGTACGCGACCTTCGGCACGCAGGCGCTCTCCGATGCGGCCCTGCGCGCGCTCGAGGGCCGGCGCGCCTGCCTCCTCGCGCAGCACGGGCTCGTCGCCGTGGGCGCGAGCCCCGAGGAGGCGAGCGCCACGGCGGACAAGGTCGAGGCGCTCGCGCGTCTCTATTGGCAGGTGCTGCAGGTGGGCGAGCCGCGCGTGATCGACGAGGCGGAGATGGCGCGCGTCGCGCGCAAGTTCGCCGAATATCGCTCGTCTCCGCACGGCGACGTTCCCGGGGTTTCTGGCAAGAATGTGAAGTAGTTCACAGCGGCAGTCAGGAACGGTCCGTACCTTGCGCGCTGGCGTCGCGAACCCGGAAGAGGTCGCGGCGCCGGCAAAGGCTTTCGGCGCAACCGGTTCCGATCGGAGAAAGCTTCCGGCCGACGCGCGATCAACCCGACTCCCAACAAGCGGGGTTCTCGCACGGCGACCCTTGTCGTCCCGACCCATGAAGGGCGGGCGGCGAGCCATGGAGGCTGAATGTCTTCGATCGACACCTTCGCCGTCGTCGCGGCGGCTTCGCTGCTGTTCGCGACGCAGGCCCTGGCGCAGACCGCGCCCACCGCGGTCACCCTCGCACCCACCAGCATCACCGGCACCGGCGTCACCTTCAACGGAACGGCAAGCGCCGGCAGCGCCGACACGACGGTGCGCTTCCAGTACGGGATGACGACTTCCTACGGCTCAGGCGTGGCCGCCACGCCGAACACCCTCACCGCCGGCACCGGCACGACCGCCGAGAGCAAATCGATCAACTCGCTCTCGTGCGCGACGACTTATCACTACCGGATCCGGGCGGCGAGCAGCGTCGCGACGAAATTCGGCGCGGACCAGACGTTCACGACGCCGACCTGCGCGCCGAAGGCGACGACGGTCGCGGCGAGCTCCATCACGGACACCGCCGCCACGTTGAATGCCAAGGTCACGCCCGGCGGCCTGAGCACCACGGTCTCCTTCGATTTCGGCAAGACGACGGCGTACGGGACGAAAATCGCGGCCACGCCGTCGCCGGTCTCGGGCACGACCGCCATCGCGGTCACGGGCTCCGCCTCGGCGCTCACCTGCGGGACGACCTACCACTTCCGCGTGCGCGCGACGAACAGCCTCGGCACCAAGCTCGGCGGCGACAAGTCGTTCACCACGGCCGCGTGCACGGTCGTGTCGTCGCCGACGCCGGCCCCCACGGCGCCGCTCGCCTCGACGAATCCGGCGAGCGCCGTAGGCAGCGCGGGCGCGACCCTCAACGCCACTGTGACGCCGGATGGCGCCGACACCACCGTCTCCTTCGACATGGGAACCACGACGAGCTACGGCACCACCATCGCCGCCGCTCCCTCGCCGGTCCTCGCCACCTCGTCGAGCACGGCGGTCGCGGGGGGCGCTTCGAGCCTCGCCTGCGCGACCACCTACCACTTCCGCGTGAAGGCGGCGAACAGCGCCGGAACCACGGTGGGCTCGGACCAGTCGTTCACCACCAGCGCGTGCGGCGGCACCACCGCCGGACCGTGGCCGTGGCCGACCTGGACGAAGCAGGTGATCGCGGTGCCGCCTTCCACGACGGGCATCACGTACTACGTCGACGGCACCAGCGGCAACGACGCGAACGCCGGCACCTCGGCCACCGCCGCCTTCAAGACCATCAAGAAGGCGGTGGCGACGATCGCCGCCGGCGACACGGTGCTGATCCGCAAGGGCCTGTACCGCGAGGGCATCGACCTCGGCAGCGGGCCCTCGGGCACGGCGACCAAGCCCATCACGTTCGGCTCCTACGGCGACGGCGAGGTGATCCTCGACGGCTCGACGAAGGTCACCGGCTGGACGCTCGTGAGCGGCACCGTCTGGCAGGCGCAGGCCTCCTTCAAGCCGATCGGGGTGGTGGTGAACGAGGTTGCGCTGCGCCAGGTGACGCAGGGCCAGGGCGGCTCCACCGCGCCGCAGGTCGGCCTCGCCGGCGTGACCAGCGGCAGCGGCAAGTGGTACGTGAGCAGTAGCAACGTCATCACCGCCGACTTCGGCACGGTGCTCGGCAACGGCGATCCCAACCAGGCCGACATCGTGGTGCCTAACAACAACGGCGCGCAGACGCACATCTATTGGTATGGCGTGAGCTACGTGACCTTCAAGGGCCTCACGGTCCGCGGCTCGGGATCGAACGGCCTGTGGGGCTACGGCAGCCACGTCACGGTGGATAGCTGCGACATCAAGTTCAACGGCAAGGCGGCGGTGTCGTTCATGGTGGACAGCGCCTCGACGGTGAATTCCGACAACGCCGTGATCTACAGCCACGCCTACCACAACGTGCTCCTCAACTGGCCGCGCGGCAACAACGGCTACATGGAGGCGGGCGGCGGGTGGCCGGGCACGATCGTGTGGGACACGAACCTGCGTCCCGTGGCGCGCGGCAACGTCGTGCACATGAACGGCGGCGAGGGGATCATCTCCTACGGGACGGCCTCGGGGCACTCGAGCGGCTCGGCGCTCTTCGAGCAGAACGTGGCGTACGACAACTGGAGCGTCAACATGTATTTCGACAACCAGCCCAACAACGTCGCGCGCCAGAACCTGCTGTTCAACCATCCGCCGGACTCGTCC
>DATIVM010000345.1:0-3741 GCA_035465975.1 Usitatibacter sp. | reverse complement strand
CCACGCCGCCACGCGACGCCCGGAACGTGGGAGAATGCCGCACCTCCCCGAATTTCCCGGTTCGTGCGCGCGTTCCCCCAGATTGCCCTGCTGCTCGCCGCCCTCGCGGCGCTCGGCACGTCGGCCGCCCGCGCGGAGCGGGAGACCGTGTGCACCGTCACGGTCAATTCCGCGGACGAGCGGGAGACCTTCCGCCGCAACCTCCCTGCCGGCCAGTTCGATTTCGTGGAGCTGGTCGAGCATGGCCGGCGCGACTGGCTGCGCTCGGCGTGCGAGCGCAAGGTGCGCTGCGACATCCTCGTGGTGTCGGGACATTTCGCCGGGACCGAGTTCTATTCGTCGCGCCCCGAGACCAACGAGACGCTCCCGGTGGACGAGATGGAGCGCGCCGCCTGCGGCGCGTGCCCCGACCTCTTCTCGCACCTGAAGGAGGTCTACCTCTTCGGCTGCGACAGCCTCAAGCCCGACGCGCCGAAGTCCGCCGCGCCGGAGATCGTGCGCGGCCTGGTGGCGGGGGGCGAATCGCCCGCCGAGGCGCAGCGTCTCGCGAAGGACCTGAGCCGGCGCGAGGGCGAGGACGCGCGCGACCGCATGCGCCGCATCTTCGCGGGCGTGCCGGTGATCTACGGCTTCGCGTCGCTCGCGCCCTACGGCCGCACCGCGGGACCGCTCCTGCAGCGCTACTTCGATACCGCGCCCGGGGGCGAGATCGGAAGCGGCCGCGTGAGCGAACGCCTGCTCGCGCTCTTCGCGCGGTCGAGCATGGTGGCGACGCGAGGGATCGCGCCGGACGATCCGGATTTCGGCGACCGGGCGCGGGCGTGCCGCTTCTACGGCGAGCATCCCGCGGCCGAGCGCCTCGAGGCGCTGCGCGGGGAGCTCTCGGGCGACATGCCCCACGTCCGCATGGCGTTCGACCGCGCCGAGAGGTTCTTCGCCGCGCTCGCGCCGGCGGAGCGCGCCGATCCGGCGTTCGCGGCGGCGCTCGACGCGATGGCCCGCGATGCGGGGCTGCGCGCGCGTTACCTCTCGATCGAGCGCGCGACGCAGGATCCGGCGCTTCGCGTGCGCATGATCTCGCTCGCCCGCACCGTGGGATGGCTCTCGCCGAAGGAGCAGCAGGCGGAGCTCGGGCGCACGATCGTCGACGTGCTCGCGCGCCGCTCCATGGCGTTCGGCGACGTGGAGCTCGTGTGCACGCTCAACGGGGACCGCGCGCTGGATGCGGTGCGCGGGAAGCTGCACGACCCGCCCGGCCTGATGCACGCGCCGGCGCAGTCGGCCGGCCTCGCTTGCCTCGGGAGCGTCGATGCGCGCTCGCGGGTGCTGCGCCTCCTCGCGAGCCCGAACGAGGGCGACGTGCAGGTCGCGCAGGCGTACCTGCGGCACCGGCCGATCACCGATCCGGCGGAGCTGCGCGCGGTCGCGGCCGGGATCGCGGCGATGAAGCCCGGCCCCGCGCAGGTGCGCGCGCTCGATGCGCTCGGGCGGATGCACGTCGCCGACGCGAAGGTGCTGGACGCGCTCGCGGCGCTCTTCGCGCGCACGCCTTCGCTCGCCGTGCAGCGCGCGATCGCGGAAGCCTTCCTGCGTTCCGACCCGCAAGCCCTCGCGCGCCCGGCGCTCGCGAAGCTCTTCCGCGCGCACCGGCTGCGCTCGCCCGACGGCGAGGACCTCATCGACGTGCTGGTGCGCCGGCTTTCGTGAAGCATTCGGCCGTCGGAGGAAACCGACGGCGGCGCAAGCGGATTTCCGGCTGATTTCTGGCCCGTATTCGACGATGCTTATCAGCATGTCGAGATTCCTCCTCGCGGCGCTGCTCGTGGCCGCCTGCGCCGGCTGGAGCAGCGCCGCCCGCGCCGAGACGAAGACCGTCTGCACCGTGACGGTGAACTCGGCCGACGAGAAGGAGGCGATGCGCCGCCACCTCCCGCCGGGCAGGTACCGGTTCGTGGAGCTCCTCGAGCGCCACCGCGACGACTGGCTCGGGCGCGCCTGCCACCGTCACGTGCAGTGCGACGTGCTCGTGATCTCCGGCCACTTCAACGCCGGGGAGACCTTCTACTCCGACAAGGTGGACGTCGAGGCGAGCCTCAAGATGGACGAGCTCGAGCGCGCCTCGTGCAGCCATTCCTGCCCGCCGCTCTTCGCGAAGCTGAAGGAGGTCTACCTCTTCGGCTGCGAGAGCCTGAACCCGCATGCGACGCAGTACTCGTCGGCGTACGGCGAGAGCGGGCGGGATCGCATGCGACGCGTGTTCGCGGGCGTGCCGGTGATCTACGGCTTCTCGTCCCACGCGCCGGTCGGCCCCACCGCGGCGATGCTCCTCGACCGCTACTTCGCCGCGGGCGGCGCTTCGGAGGTGGGGAGCGGGCGGCCGAGCGCGAAGCTGCTGCGCATCTTCGGCCGCAACTCGCTCACGGCGATCCGCGGCGCCTTGCCCTCGGATGCGGGGGCGGCGGAGCGGCGCGAGATCTGCGAGTTCTTCGACGAGCGCGAGTCGCCGGCGGCGAAGCTGCGCTACATCCACGAGATGCTGCGCCGCGACCCGGAGCGCGGGCGCAAGTACCTCGCGCGCCTCGAGACCCTGCTCGCGTCGCTCGACGGGGCGCAGAAGGCGTCCGCGGCGTTCCAGTCCGCGCTCGCCGGATACGCCGCCGACGAAGGCACGCGCGACCGCTTTCTCGCCATCGCGCGCGGCGCGCGGCCCTACGCGGTGCGCGCGAGGATGCTCGCCGTCGCCGCGAAACTCGCGTGGCTCGAGCCCGGCGAGCTTCGCGCCGAGCGCATCGCGCTCCTCGACGACATGCTCGCGAGCCGCACGATGGGCTTCGCCGAGGTGGACCTCGGGTGCGCGATGACCGCGGGAGACTCGCTCGCCGGCGCCCTCGCCCAGGTGAGGCTGCCGGCGGCGAGCCCGCATCCGGTCGCCGATGCGGCGCTGCTCGCGTGCATGGGGAGCGGCGAGGCGCGAGCGCGCGTCCTGCGCGCGCTCGCGAGCGCCGACGAGAAGGAGGCGGAGCTCGCGCAGCTCTACCTGCAGCACCGCCCGCTCGCCGACGGGCCGGAGCTGCGCTCGCTCGCCGCGGAGGTGACGCGCATGCCGCCTTCGGCCGCGCAGCTGCGCGCGCTGGGGGCGCTCGCGCGCCTGCACATCGCCGACCGCGGCATCCTCGACGAGCTCGCGCGCGCCTTCGCCGAGACGAAATCGGTCGAGGTGCAGCGCGCCATCGCGGAAGTCTTCATGCGCTCCGATCCCGAGGCGCTGCCGAAGCCGGAGCTCGTGGGGGTGCTGCGCCGTCACCGGTTGAGGTCGCCCGATGGACATCCCGACCTCATCGATTCCCTGATCTCGAGCCTCGATCCGCGGTCCGCTTCCTGAAACCGGGTGACAGTCCGCAAGCCCGGGGCTAACATGGCGCCGCCAACCGGACACTGGAGGCCACCATGGAACCCGTAGGTGTCGGACGCCGGGCTGTCGCTGTACTGATCGATTCCATCCTGCTCTTCGTCGTCGGCTACCTCGTCGCCGCGCTCGCGGGCCAGACCACCGCCACCGGCTTCGAGATGCGCGGCGCCCCGTTCTTCCTCTGGGTCGCGGTCTGCCTCGCGTACTTCATCGTGCAGGAGGCGCTGCAGGGGACGACCCTCGGCAAGCGGGTGATGCGCCTCAAGGTGGTGAAGCAGGACGGCACGCCGATGGACTGGCAGGCCTCCATCGCGCGCAACGTCCTGCGCATC
>DATIVM010000344.1:0-19932 GCA_035465975.1 Usitatibacter sp. | reverse complement strand
AGCTGGTGATCCCCTACCAGATCCCGTTCCTCGCGCCGGAAGTCGGCGGAGGCCTCCTCGCCGGCGTGTACGCCGCGACGGACTTCTGGTGGACGCTCGAGGACAAGTACCCGCTCGCGAAGATGTTCGTCGAGGCGTTCGAGAAGAAGTTCGGCGGCAAGCCCGAATGGGGCGCGAACAACGCCTACATGTCCTTCGCCCTGTGGGCGGAGGCGGTCGAGAACGCCGGCTCGTTCTACCCGCCGGACGTGATCAAGTCGTTCGAGGCGGGCCGCACCATCGAGTCCACGGTCGGCCCGGTCCATTTCCGCAAGGAAGACCACCAGCTCGTGCGGCCGGTGATCATCGTGCAGGGCAAGAAGCCTGCCGAGATGAAGAGCAAGGACGACTTCTGGAACGTGCTCGAGGTGCTCCCGGGCGCCCCGCTCATGCAGAAGCCGGACGCCTTCGGCTGCAAGCTGGGCGACTACACCTGATCGAAGCCGGCGTCACGCAATAGGGGGAACGGCGCCGCGGGCGGCCCTGGCCGCCCGCGGCGCGCTTGTCATGATCAACTGGTCCAACTTCGTCTCCCAGCTGTTCAACGGACTCGCGCTGGGCGCGCTGCTCGCGCTCATCAGCTCGGGCCTCACGATCATCTACGGCACGCTGGGCGTGCTGAACCTCGCGCACGGCGCGATGTTCATGCTCGGAGGCTACGCCGGGTTCGCCGCGTACAAGGCGACCGGCTCCTTCACCATCGCCCTCGTCGCCGGCACCCTGGCCCTGCTCGTCATCGGCATGGCCATGGAGCGGATCGTCATCCGCCACTTCTACAAGCGGCCCCACGAGGACCAGCTCCTGGTCACCTTCGGCCTGAGCATCGTGCTGGTGGAGCTGGTGCGCCTGGTCTTCTCGAGCCAGTCGCAGGTGGTGCCGCCGCCGGCCCTCTTCGCGGGCATCACGAACCTCGGCTTCATGTTCTACCCGACCTACCGGCTCGCGGTGGTCGGCATCGTCGCGCTGGCGCTGCTCGCGCTCTTCCTGGTCCTCTACCGCACGCGGCTCGGCCTCATCGTGCGCGCCGGGATCGAGGACTCGGTGATGGTCGATTCCCTCGGCATCAACGTCGACCGCGTCTTCATGGTGGTGTTCGGGATCGGCGCCATGGCGGCGGGCTTCGCCGGCATCGTGAACGCGCCGGTGGTGTCGCTCACCCCCGAGGTCGGGGAGGCGATCCTCGTGCAGGCCTTCGTCGTGGTGGTGATCGGCGGGGTGGGATCGTTCCCCGGGGCGATCCTGGGCGGGCTCATCGCGGGCGAGATCATCAGCCTCACCTCGATGGTCAACCCGGGCTACGCGTACGTGATGCTCTTCGCGGCGATGACGCTCGTGCTCATGCTGCGCCCGTACGGCCTGCTCGGTCTGCGAGGGCGCGAGTGAACGCGGATCGCCTCTACAGCACGCACCGGCCGGGCACCGTCGAGATCCTCACCGCGATCGCGCTCGTCGCCGCGCCGTTCGTGCTGCCGTTCTTCGACGCGGCGCCGAACACCGTGAACCGCATCCTGGTGTGGGGCCTCTTCGGCATCGGCTTCGACATCCTGTTCGGCTACACCGGCCTGCTCTCGTTCGGCCAGTCGGCGTTCTACGGCACGGGCGGCATGGTGGCGGCGTACCTGCTCACGCGCGCCGGCTTCCCGCACGTCATCACGGCCCTCGTGATCGGGATGCTCGTCGCGGCGATCGTGGGCTACTTCGTGGGCCTGGTGGCGCTGCGCCGCACCGGCATCTACTTCGCGATGATCACCGTGGCGATCGCCGAGGTGTTCTATTTCGTGGAGTTCAACCCGCTCGCCCACTGGACGGGAGGCGAGAACGGCCTGCCGGGCGTGCCCACGCCGACGCTGCACCTCGGCTTCACGACGCTGCACTTCACGAGCGGCTGGTCGCTCTACCCCTTCCTCGCGTTCTGCTACTTCGTCGGCATCGTGATCGGGCTGCGCATCGTGCGCTCCCCGCTGGGCGCGGTGCTGCGCGCGATCCGCGAGAACCCGCTGCGCGCCTCGGCCGTCGGCCACAACATCCACGGCTACAAGCTCGCCGCGTTCGTGATCGCCGCGGCCTACGCCGGGCTCGCGGGCGGCCTGCTCGGCGTCATGCAGGCCTTCATGCCGCCCGAGGCGTTCACCTTCGACACCTCGGGCCAGCTCGTGATGCAGACCGCGATCGGCGGGCGCGGCACGCTCTTCGGCGCCCTGGTGGGCGCCGCGGTGTGGCTCTTCCTGCAGGATTTCCTCCAGGCGACGCTGCACCTCGGCGCGTCCTGGAAGCTGGTGCTGGGGCTCGTCTTCGTGCTGCTGGTGTTCTTCCTGCGCCAGGGCATCATCGGCGCGGCTCGCGACCTGTTCGGCTGGATGGCGGGCAAGCGCGGGGCGAGGAAGGCCGCGGCGCCGGCGTTCACGGCGGCGCGCGTCTCGAGCGCGGGGATCGAGCCCGCCACGACGGCATCCCCGGTCCACCACGCCAACCAGCTCTATACCGGCCCGATCCTGCACACCACCGGGCTCACCAAGCATTTCGGCGGCATCGTCGCCAACGCCGACATCGACTTCACGGTGAACGCGGGCGAGCTGCGCGGCATCATCGGCCCCAACGGCGCGGGCAAGAGCACTTTCTTCAAGATGCTCACGTGCGAGCTGCACCCGAGCTCGGGGAAGATCGTCTTCGAAGGGCGCGACATCACGGGCATGGGCGTCACCGACGTGTGCCAGCTCGGCCTCACCAAGAGCTACCAGGTGAACCAGCTCTTCAACAAGCTCACGGTGCGCGAGAACGTCACCATCGCGGCGCTCGCCGAGCTGCGCGGCAAGTTCCGCCTGGACTTCCTGCGCAGCCTGCACGGGATCCCGGGGCTGCGCGAGCAGGTGGAGCGGACGCTCGAGCTGGTGGGCCTCGCCGAGCGCATGGACGCGCCGGTCGCGGAGCTCGCCTACGGCGAGAAGCGCCGGCTGGAAGTGGGGCTCGCGCTCGCCTCCTCGCCGAGCCTGCTGCTGCTCGACGAGCCGCTCGCGGGCATGAGCCCGGCGGAGCGCGTGGAGACGGTGAAGCTGCTGAAGTCGATCAGCCAGGGCCGCACCATGATCATCATCGACCACGACGTGGACTCGCTCTTCGAGCTCGCGCAACGCATCACGGTGATGCACCAGGGGCGCATCCTCCTGGAGGGCACCACCGACGAGATCAAGGGCAACGCGACCGTCCAGGAGGCGTACCTCGGCGGCGTCGACGAGGCCGTCCACGCATGAGCCTGCTCCAAGTCGACGGCCTGAACAGCTACTACGGGGATTCGCACATCCTCTTCGACGTGTCGATGCGGGTGGAGCGCAACGAGGTGGTCGCGCTCCTCGGCCGCAACGGCGCGGGCAAGAGCACCACCCTCAAGACCCTCATGGGCGTCGTCACCCCGCGCTCGGGATCGGTGGTCCTCGACGGGGTCGACATGGCGGGCCGCAAGAGCCACGAGATCGCGCGCGCCGGCATGCAGCTCGTGCACGAGGACCGGCGCATCTTCGGCAGCCTCAACGTCGAGGAGAACCTGCTCCTCGCGGGCCTCACGGCGCCCGGGCGCTGGCCGCTCGACCGCATCTACGAGATGTTCCCGCGGCTCAGGGAGCGGCGCGGCAGCCGCGGCACGGACCTCTCCGGCGGCGAGCAGCAGATGCTCGCGATCGCCCGCGCGCTCATCCGCGATCCCAAGATCGTCCTGCTCGACGAGCCCTTCGAGGGCCTCGCGCCGGTGATCGTGAAGGACCTGATGCACGCCTGCCGCGAGCTCGCCGCGGCCGGCCAGACGATCGTGCTGGTGGAGCAGAACCTCGCGGCGACCCTCGCCCTCGCGCAGCGCGTCTACATGATCAACAACGGCCACATCGTGCACGAGGGCCCGGCCGACGAGATCCGCCAGAGGCCCGAGGTCCTGCACCGCTACCTGGGCATCTGAAGCCTCAGACCAGCACGACGTCGTACTGCTCCTGCATGTAGGCGGTCTCGACCTGCATCGAGATGGGCTTGCCGATGAAGTCGCCGAGCTGCGTGAGGCTCACCGACTCCTCCTCGAGGAAGAGGTCGATCACCTTCTGCGAGGCGAGGATGCGGTACTCCTTGGCGTTGAACTGGCGGTGCGCCCGCAGGATCTCGCGCAGGATCTCGTAGCACACGGTCTGCGCCGTCTTGAGCTCGCCGCGTCCCGTGCACACCGGGCAGGGCTCGCACAGCACGTGGGCGAGCGACTCGCGGGTGCGCTTGCGCGTCATCTCCACGAGCCCCAGCTGCGAGAAGCCGTTCACGGTGACCCGCGTGCGATCGCGCGAGAGCGCCTTGCGGAACTCGGCGAGCACGGCGTCGCGGTGCTCGGCGCTGTCCATGTCGATGAAGTCGACGATGATGATGCCGCCGAGGTTGCGCAGCCTCAGCTGGCGCGCGATGGACTGCGCCGCCTCGAGGTTGGTCTTGAAGATCGTGTCGTCGAACGAGCGACCCGAGACGAAGCCGCCGGTGTTCACGTCCACCGTGGTGAGCGCCTCGGTCTGGTCGATGATGAGGTAGCCGCCGCTCTTCAGGTCCACGCGGCGCGCGAGCGCCCTCTCGATCTCGTCCTCCACCGCGAAGAGATCGAAGAGCGGCCGCTCGCCGGTGTAGTGCTCGAGGATGGGCAGCGCCTTGGGGGTGTAGCGCCCGGCGAACTCGCGCATCTTCGCGAAGGTCTCGCGCGAATCGACGATGATGCGCTCGGTGGAATCGGTCACGAGGTCGCGCAGGACGCGGGTGGCGAGCGAGAGGTCCTGGTAGAGGAGCTCCTGGGGCGCCGCGCTCTGGGCCGCCTGGCGGATCTGCTTCCAGAGCGTGGCGAGGTACTCGATGTCGGCCGCGAGCTCCGCGTCGGTCGCGGTCTCCGCCACCGTGCGCACGATGAAGCCGCCGGTCTCGCCGGGCGGCATGAGCGACTGCACCTTCTCGCGCAGCTGCTCGCGCTCCGCCTCGTCCCCGATGCGCTGCGAGATGCCGATGTGCGGGTCCTGCGGCAGGTAAACGAGCAGGCGCCCGGCAATGGAGACCTGCGTGGAAAGCCGCGCGCCCTTGCTGCCGATCGGGTCCTTCACCACCTGCACGAGGAGCGTCTGGCCCTCGGAGAGGATCTTCTCGATGGGGCGCTCGACGCCGTTGCCGTTGCGCGCGGACCAGATGTCGGCGACGTGCAGGAACGCCGCGCGCGGCAGGCCGATCTCGACGAAGGCCGACTGCATGCCCGGCAGCACGCGGCACACGCGGCCGAGGTAGACGTTGCCCACCAGCCCCCGGCTCGAGTCGCGCTCGACGTGCAGCTCCTGCACCGCGCCCTGCTCGGTGACCGCCACCCGCGTCTCCTGCGGGGTGACGTTGATGAGGATTTGCTCGTTCATCCGGGCTCCCGCGGGGATTAAGGCGGAAACGCAGATGAACGCGGATCAAAACGCAGATGAACGCAGATGAAGCTCCTGCGTCGTCGCTGGATTTCTAGGTATCCGGAATAACCTCCATCGAATCAGCGTTTATCTGCGTTCCCTCTGCGTTCATCTGCGTTTTCGAAGCTCTTGGCCCGCTCAGGGCACGATTACCCCGAATAGTCGCAGGAGATTGGCCGTCTCGTAAAGCGGCAGCCCCATGACCCCGGAGTAGCTGCCCTCCAGGCGCTCGACGAAGGCGCCGGCCCGGCCCTGGATGGCGTAGCCGCCCGCCTTGTCGTGGGGCTCGCCGGACTGGACATAGGCCTGGATGCGCGCCTCGTCCAGGGCGGCGAAGGTGACCAGCGACTCGCTCACGGCGATCTCGAAGTGCTGCTCGAAGCCCACCGCGACCGCGGTCAGCACGCGGTGGCGGGTGCCCGAAAGCAGCCGCAGCATGCGCTCGGCCTCGCCGCGGTCGGCGGGCTTGGCGAGGATCTCGCCCTCGAGGGCGACGGTGGTGTCGGCGGCGAGCACCGGCATGCGGCGAAGCCCGCGGCGCATCAGCACGCGCTGCCAGGCCGCCCGCGCCTTCGCCTCGGCGACGCGCCGCACGTAGTCGTCGGCCTGCTCGCCGGGCCGCGCGCTCTCGTCGGTGTCGGCGTCCTGCCGCGGGCCCTCGCGGAAGAGCAGCGGCTCGAACTTCACCCCGATCTGCGCGAGCAGCTCGCGGCGCCGCGGGCTCCTCGAGGCGAGGTAGATCATGCGTTGGTCGCCCGCGTGCCGTCGCCCTCGCCCGAAGGCGTGAAGAGCGTGCGGATGCGCCGTCCGATCGCCTCCGCGCATTCCCGCGGCCGGATCTCGAGGGCGTAGTGGGGCCCGGGGAAGCGCACGATGTCGGCGTTGCGGCAGACGGTCTCCAGCTCGCGCTTGGCGCGCGAGCCGACCACCTGGTCGCCGTCGAACTGCATGAGCACGATCGGGATGCGCAGGCCCTGCAGCTCGCGGCTCACGTCCTCGTCGGCGATGATGCGCAGGCGCTCGGCGATCACGGCGTCGTCGAGCGCGAGGATGGTGTCGTTGAACTCGCGCGACCACGCGAGGTGCCGCGGGTCGCGGGTGGCCGGCGGGATCGCGCGCAGCAGCTTCGCGCCGAGCCGCACGATCTCGGGCAGCGCCGCGCCCACCGAGGCGAGCCAGCGCACCGGGTTGCGCGCGAAGGAGCCGCACAGCACGACCGCCTCCACGTGCGGATCGGTGGCGGCCCAGCGCGAGGCGACGAGGCCGGAGAAGGATTCGGCGACCAGGATGTGGCGGCGGTTGGCCGTGGCCTGCGCCGCGGCGTAGCGGCAGTAGCCGCGCAGCGAGCCGAGCGTGGCGTTGGGATATCCGATCGCCCGTGCCGGATGGTGCGCGTTCAGCGCCGCGACGAACGGCTCGCGCAGCGTCGCGTTGCCGTCGAAGCCGGGGAGGAAGAGGATTTCGGGCGGTCGGTTCATTCTCGATGATACGGGTGGCGCGCGAGGATCGACCAGGCGCGGTAGAGCTGCTCGGCGAGCACCACGCGCACGAGCGCGTGGGGCAGCGTCAGGGCGGAGAGCGAGACGAGCTTCGCCGCGCGTTCCTTCACCTCCGGCGAGAGCCCGTCCGCGCCGCCGATGGCGAACACCGGGTGCGTCGCCTCGCGCATCCAGTCGGCGAGCATCACGGAAAGCCCCTGCGTCGTCACGGAGCGGCCCTTCTCGTCGAGCGCGATGAGCGTGCCGCCTTCGGGCAGCGCCGCGAGCAGGCGCTCGCCCTCGAGCGCGCGGGCGCGCTCCGCGGGCTTGCCCGCGCCGCGCTCCTCGGGCTTGAGCTCCACGAGCTCGAGGCGGATCTCGGGCGGCATGCGCCGCGCGTATTCGTGGAAGCCTTCCTGGATCCAGCCCGGCATGCGGTGGCCCACGGAGAGGATGGAGATGCGCACCCGGCGCTCACGCCGCCTTGCGCCCGCGCGCGGCCGGCCGCTTGGCGCCCGCGGCGCGGCGCAGCGCCGGGGCGGGCGCGCTCGAGTTGACGACCTTGTCGAAGCGCCCCTCGCTCCACAGCTCCTCGAGGTTGTAGTACTCGCGCACCGCCGGCTGCATCACGTGCGCGACCACGTCGCCCGCGTCCACCAGGATCCACTCGCCCGATTCCTCGCCTTCGGTGCCGACGATGGTCGAGCCGGCCTCCTTGAGCCGCTCGAGGACGTGGCGGGCGAGCGCCTTGGTCTGGCGCGCGGAGTCCGCGCTCGCGACGATGATCCAGTCGAAGATCGAGGTCATCTTGCGCACGTCGATCGCCTGGATGTCGTGCGCCTTGATGTCCTCCAGCGCGGAGATCACCAGCTTCTTCTTGCCGAGGGTCGAGAGTCTCTTCATCGGGGGCGCCCCGTTCGACGGGGCCGTTCAGCCTTTCGCGCCGGGGGCCGCTTCCTGCGGCTGCCGGTCATTCGAATAGATGCGGTGCGTGCGGATGAATTCCACCACCGGCTCCGGCGTGAGGTAGCGGATCGAGGAGCCCTGCGCCGAAAGCTCGCGCAGCGCCGTGGAGGAAATGGCGAGCGGCGTCATCCGGAACGTCATCACCTTGCCGGACGGCGCCGACAGCATCTCGCGCAGGTTGAGCGTGATGCGCGGCCAGACGTCGCGCGGGAAGGCGCCCGGGCCCTTGCTCGCCCACGCCTCGTCGTCGCCGCGGATCGCCACGGCGAAGTGCGCGAGGTCGAAGAGCTCGCTCCAGCGATGCCAGGTGTCGATCTTCGCGAACGCGTCGCTGCCGACCAGGAACACCAGCACCGCATCGGGGCCGCGCTCGGCGCGGATCTCGGCGAGCGTGTCGCAGGTGTAGGTCTCGCCCTCGCGGCGCAGCTCGCGATCGTCCACGTCGAAGCGCGGGTCGCGCGCGACGGCGAGCTTCAGCATCGTGAGCCGCTCGTCGTTCGTCGCGTGCGCGCTGCGGCCGCGGTGGTAGGGCAGGCCCGCGGGAATGAAGACCACGCGCTCGAGGCGGAACGCCTCGGCGAGCTCGGTGGCGAGCCGCAGGTGCCCGAAGTGGACCGGGTCGAAGGTGCCGCCGAAGAGGCCGATGGCTGGTCTTTGAGTTCCGACGGCTCGTTCCTCGACCACGATCAACCGCGCACCTGCCCGTCGCCCAGCACGATCCATTTCTGCGAGGTGAGCCCTTCGAGGCCCACCGGCCCGCGCGCGTGGAGCTTGTTGGTGGAGATGCCGATCTCGGCGCCCAGCCCGAACTCGAAGCCGTCGGCGAAGCGGGTCGACGCGTTCACCATCACCGAGCTCGAGTCGACCTCGCGCAGGAAGCGCTGCGCGTGGGACCAGTCCTCGGTGACGATCGCGTCGGTGTGCTGCGAGCCGTAATTCGCGATGTGCTCCAGCGCCGCGTCGAGCCCGGCCACGGTCGCGACGGAGACGATCGGCGCGAGGTATTCGGTCGCGTAGTCCTCGGGCGTGGCGTCCTTCAGGCCCTCGACGCCCGCCTTCTCGAGGATCGCCTTCGACTCGGCGTCGCAGCGCATCTCGACGCCCTTCTTCGCGTAGATGCGGCCGATCTTCGGCAGCACCTTCGGCGCGATGGCGTGCGCGACCAGCAGGCATTCCATGGTGTTGCAGGTGCCGTAGCGCTGGGTCTTGGCGTTGTCGGCGATCGCGACCGCCTTCGCGACGTCGGCGCGCTCGTCGATGTACACGTGGCAGACGCCGTCGAGGTGCTTGATGACCGGCACCTTCGCCTCGCGCGCCACGCGCTCGATGAGGCTCTTGCCGCCGCGCGGCACGATCGCGTCCACGTAGCGGTCCATGGCCACGAGCTCGCCCACCGCCGCGCGGTCGGGCGTGGCGACGAGCTGGATCGAGGTCTCGGGCAGGCCCGCTTCCTTGAGACCCACCGCGAGGCACGCGGCGATCGCCTGGTTCGACTGCAGCGATTCGCTGCCGCCGCGCAGGATGCAGGCGTTGCCCGACTTGAGGCAGAGCGCCCCGGCGTCCGCGGTCACGTTGGGCCGCGACTCGTAGATGATGCCGATCACGCCCAGCGGGACGCGCATGCGGCCCACCTGGATCCCCGAGGGCCGGTACGCGAGATCGGTGATCGCGCCGACCGGATCGGGCAGCCGGGCCACCTGCCGCAGCCCTTCGGCCATCGCCTCCACCGCCTTCTCGGTGAGCTTCAGGCGGTCGATGAAGGCGTCGTCGCGGCCTTCGGCGCGCGCCGATTTCACGTCCTCGGCGTTGGCGGCGAGGATCCCCCGGCAGCGTTGCAGCAGGGCGTCCGCGGCGGCCTCGAGGGCGCGGTTCTTCGCCGCCGTGCTCGCGCGCGCGAGCGAGCGGCTCGCCAGGCGCGCCGCCTCGCCCATGGCGATCATCATGGCGCGGAGGTCGGCGGATGCGTTGAGGTCGTTGGGCATTTCGTTTCGTCGCTCCCGCGGTCCCGGGAGCCGGTCGGAAGATTCAGGCGGCTTCGGCGAGGACCGGCCTTCCGGCGAGGCCCAGCGCGAGCTCGAGGAGGCTCGCCCATGGATCGCCCGTCTCCACCCCTTTAATCATGCGGTCGATCCGGTGGGCTCGCAAGACCTCGCGTTGGAAGTCGGCGGGGCGCAGCCGCTTCGCCGCGCGCGCGAGCGCCTCCATGCGCTCGGGGGGCAGGAAGCGGCGCGGCCGCTGCCCGGCCGCGAGCGCCATCATGAAACGCAGCTCCTCGGCGAGCGTCCACAGGAGCAGCGGCAGCGGCTCGCCCTCCGCCTCCAGCGATTCGAGGATGCGCGCGATGCGGGCGGGATCGGCTGCGTGGATCGCCTCCACCAGCGTGTCGCGGTCGAAGCGCGAGACGTCGGTCACCGCGTCGCGGATCGCGGCGAGCGACACCTCGCCCCGCGGCAGCAGCAGCGCGAGCTTGTCGACCTCCTGCTTCGCGGCGAGGAGATTGCCCTCGACGCGGTCGGCGAGCCATTCCAGCGTCTCCACCGACGCGTTCTGCCCCTGCCGCGCGAGGCGCTCGGCGAGCCATTCGGGCAGCTCCTCGCGCGTGACCGGCTTCGCCTCGACGAGGACGCCGGCCGCGTCGAGCGCCTCGAACCAGCGCGCCTTCTGCTGCTGCCAGTCGAGCTCGGGAAGGACCGCGAGCGCGACCGTGTCGTCGGAGAGGCTCGCGCACCAGGCCTCGATCGCGCGCGCGCCCTCGACGCCCGGCTTCCCGGAGGGGATGCGCAGCTCGAGCAGGCGCTTCGAGGCGAAGAGCGAGAGGTTGGAGGCCGAGGCGCCGAGGCGGCTCCAGTCGGCGCCCGGCTCGGCGAAGAAGATCTCGCGCTCGGTGCAGCCCGCCTTGCGCGCCGCCTCGCGGATGCGGTCGGCCGCCTCGAGCGCCACGAGCGCCTCGGCTCCGTGGATCGCGTAGAGGCGCGCGAGCCCCTTGCGCAGCTGCCCCTCGAGCTGCTTCGCGCGGATCTTCATCGCGGGGGCGCGAACGCGGCGGCCGACTCGCGGCGCGCGACGGCCACCTGCCGCAGGATGCGCCCGGCGAGATCGGCGCGCATGTCCTTGTAGAGGAGCTGCTCCTCCGCTTCCTTCGCGGTCGGCGCCGCCTCGCTGTAGGTGATGAGGCGCGTGGTGGAGACCTGGCTCGGCGCGATCACCGGCTCCTCGCGTCCGGGCACGGTGAGCTCGTAGCTCACCGCGAGGCGCAGCTGGAACTCGTACACGCGGCCGCTCCCGGTGACCGTGTGCACCGTCTTCTCGCGCGATTCCGTGAGGATGCGCAGCGTCGCTTCCGCCTCCTTCTCGCTTGCCACGAGCCGCGTGGGGCCGGTCGCGAGGACGCGGCGCACGTCGGTGGCGACCGTGGACGGGACCTCCGAGGTCACGAAGAGCGCGCGCAGGCCCACGCTCGGCTCGCCGCGCAGCTCGAAGCCGCACGCGGCGAGGAGCAGGGCGAGCGCCGCGAGGAGGAGCGGCCTAGACAACGACGTTCACCAATCGGCCGGGCACCACGACCACCTTCTTCGCCTTCTGCCCGCCGGTGAACTTGAGCACGGCGTCGTGGCGCAGCGCCGCGGCCTCGATCTCCTCGCGGCTCGCGCCCGCGGCGACCTGCAGGTGGCCGCGCAGCTTCCCGTTCACCTGCACCACGAGCTCGATCGTGTCCTGCACCAGCGCCGCCGGGTCCACCGCGGGCCACGGCTGGTCGAGGAGCCGCGTGCCGGGACGCAGCTCGCGCCAGAGCGCGGTCGCGATGTGCGGGACGATGGGCGCGAGGAGGAGCACGCAATCCTCGAGCACTTCCTGCGCCACGGCGCGCGCCACGGGGCTGCGGTCCTTCACGGTCTCGTACAGGTTCAGGAGCTCGCGGATGGCGGCGATCGCGGTGTTGAACTGCAGGCGCCGGCCGTAGTCGTCGCCCACCTTCTCGATCGCGCGGTGCAGCTTGAGCCGCAACGCCTTGAGCTCCGAGGAAAGCTCGCCGGCGCTGTAGCGCGGCACGACGCCCGCGCCGACCTGGTCGTGGACCAGGCCCCAGACGCGGCTCAGGAACCTGAAGGACCCGTTCACGCTTTCGTCCGACCAGATCATCGTGTCGGTCGGCGCGTTCGCGGACATGACGTAGAAGCGCGCCGTGTCCGCGCCGTAGCGGTCGATCATGTCCTGCGGGTCGACGCCGTTGCGCTTCGACTTGGACATCGTGCCGATGCCCTCGTAGTCCACGGGGCTCGCGTCGCGCCTGAGCCGGGCGCCGGTGACGCGGCCCTCGGCATCCACGGTCGCTTCCACCTCGTCGGGCGCGAAGTACTCGATGCCGCCCTTCGCGGTGCGGCGCGAGTAGATGTGGTTGAGCACCATCCCCTGCGTGAGGAGGTTGGTGAACGGCTCGTCGACGCCGATGAGGCCCAGGTCGCGCATCGCCTTGGTCCAGAAGCGCGCGTAGAGCAGGTGCAGGATCGCGTGCTCGATGCCGCCGATGTACATGTCGAGCGGCATCCAGTACCGCGCGCGCGCGTCGACCATGGCGTTCGCGTCGGGGCAGGCGTAGCGCATGAAGTACCACGACGAGTCCACGAAGGTGTCCATCGTGTCGGTGTCGCGCCGCGCGGGCCCGCCGCACTTCGGGCATCTGCACTCGTAGAACGCCGGATCCTTCGCGAGCGGGCTGCCGCTGCCGTCGGGCACGAGGTCCTCGGGCAGCACGACGGGAAGCTGGTCGTCCGGCACGCCCACGTCGCCGCACTTCGGGCAGCGCACGATCGGGATCGGCGTGCCCCAGTAGCGCTGGCGCGAGATGCCCCAGTCGCGCAGGCGGTACTGCACGCGCTTCGCCGCCTCCACGCCCAGCGCGTTCAGCTTCCCGACCACGAGGTCGATCGCCGCGGCGTAGTCCTTGCCGTCGAGCTCGGCGAAGCGCGGGCCGGAATTCACGTTGCGCCCGTACTCGGCGTACCAGGGCTGCCACTCGTCGGTGGAATAGGGCTTGCCCTCCACCTCGATCACCTGGTCGATGCGCAGGCCGTATTTCTTCGCGAACGCGAAGTCGCGCTCGTCGTGGCCCGGCACGGCCATCACCGCGCCCTCGCCGTAGGCCATGAGCACGTAGTTGCCCACCCACACCTCGATCCGGTCGCCGGTGACCGGATGGAGCACGAAGAGCCCGGTGGGCATGCCCTTCTTCTCCATCGTGGCGAGCTCGGCCTCCTGCACGCCGCCCTTCCTGCATTCGTCGATGAACGCGGCGAGCTTCGGGTCGCCCTTCGCCGCCTCGGTCGCGAGCGGATGCTCGGCCGCCACCGCGGCGAAGGTGATGCCCATGATCGTGTCGGCGCGCGTGGTGAACACCTTGAGCCCGGGCTTGCCGCCCGCCGAAGGGCCGCCCATGCGCGCGGCGGTCTCGGGCGCGTAGGGCAGCGTGAACTCGACGCCGTAGCTGCGCCCGATCCAGTTGCGCTGCATCTGCTTCACCTGCTCGGGCCAGCCCAGGCCGTCGAGGGAATCGATGAGCTCGTCGGCGTACTGCGTGATCCGCATGTACCACATCGGGATCTCGCGCTTCTCCACCGGGGCGCCGGTGCGCCAGCCGCGGCCGTCGATCACCTGCTCGTTGGCGAGCACGGTCTGGTCCACCGGGTCCCAGTTCACCACGCCGGTCTTGCGATAGACGATGCCCTTCTCCCAGAGGCGCAGGAAGAACCACTGGTTCCACCGGTAGTAGGAGGGGGAGCAGGTGGCGAGCTCGCGCGTCCAGTCGATCGCCCAGCCCATCGCCTGGCACTGCTTCTTCATGTAGGCGATGTTCTCCCAGGTCCACTTCGCCGGCGGCACGCCGTTCGCCATCGCGGCGTTCTCCGCGGGCAGCCCGAACGCGTCCCATCCCATCGGCATGAGGACGTTCCATCCCTTCATGCGCATGTAGTGGTACAGCGCGTCGTTGATCGTGTAGTTGCGCACGTGCCCCATGTGCAGCTTCCCCGAGGGATAGGGCAGCATCGACACGCAGTAGTACTTGGGCTTCGCGGAGGCGTCGGGGGCGACGAAGGCGCGCGTCGCGGCCCATTCCTGCTGGACTTCGGGCTCGACCGCCTTCGGCTGGTATTGCGGGTTCATGGGATGGAGGATCGGGGCGGCGCAGCGCCGCCGGGAAACCGAAATTATAGCAGTGCAACCGGCAACCCCTTGATTTGCCGTGCAGTCTCGGGCATTTTGCGCGGCGAGGGAGGAGCGGCCATGAAAACCACATGGGCGGCGGGTTGCGTCGCCGCGTTGCTGTCGGCGTCCGCGTTCGCACAGGCGGTGCGCGTCGAGGCGGTCCAGTATCCGGCGTGGCTCGAGCGCGGCGGCTTCAGCGTGCCCCTCGTGCCGGGGACGGAATTGCGCGCGCAGGACGGCCTTCGCACCGGCCGCAACGCGCGGGCGGTGTTGCGCCTCGCCGAGGGGAGCACCGTGAAGCTCGGCGAGAACGCGCGCTTCCGCATCGAGCGGGTCGAGCAGAAGAGCGTCTTCCGCGCGGCGCTGCAGGTGATCGCGGGCGCGTTCCGCTTCACCACGCGGGCGATCGCGAAGCGCCAGCGGCGCGACGTGACGATCCGCGTGAGCAGCATCACCGCCGGCATCCGCGGCACCGACGTGTGGGGCAAGGCGACCGGCGAGCGCGACCTGGTGTGCCTGTTCGAAGGGCGCGTGCAGGTCGCCGCCGAGGGCCGCGAGCCGGTCACGCTCGACCAGCCCCGCGACTTCTACCAGAAGCCGCGCGACGGCGAGCCGGTGCTCGCGCGCGTCGACGCGGCGCAGGTCGAGACCTGGTCGCGCGAGACCGAGATCCCTGCCGACGGCGGCGCGGCCACGGTGGGCGGCACGTGGCGCGTCGTCGCGAGCAAGTTCCAGCGGCGCGACACGGCGCTCGCGCTGCGCAGCCGCCTGCGCGCCGCGGGCTATCCCGCGCAGGTGATCGACGAGAAGAACGGCGTCTTCGTGGTGCAGGTTCCCGGCCTCGCGGGCGAGCTGCAGGCGCGCGCCGTGATGGCGAATTTGCGCGGCATCGAGGGCGTCACGATTCCCTCCGTCGGGGCCATGGGCGGCGCGGGCGGCTGAGGGAACTTCCCGCGCGCGCGGGCTGTCGCATTCGATGTGCCGCGCCGCCCGGTGCGGCACGACAGTTGGGGCAGACAGTTGGGGGCGCCGCTCACCGGCGCCCTTTTTTTGTCCGCGCGCAGCCGACGAAGAAATGCGCCGGACATATTTTTCGTTGTGGCGAGCGACGACCGGCGAGCGGGCGTGGAATAATTGCACGACGATCGCGCTTCGCGCCATGCCCTCGCAAATCCTCGCCAACCTCAACCCCGAGCAGCTCCAGGCGGTGACGCTCCCGCGCCGCTGCGCGCTGATCCTCGCCGGCGCCGGCAGCGGCAAGACGCGCGTCCTCACCACGCGCATCGCGCACCTGATCCAGTCGGGCGAGGCGAGCCCCGCCGGCATCCTCGCGGTCACCTTCACCAACAAGGCGGCGCGCGAGATGCTCACGCGGCTCTCGGCGATGCTGCCGATCAACACGCGCGGCATGTGGGTCGGCACGTTCCACGGCCTGTGCAACCGGCTGCTGCGCGCGCACCACCGCGAGGCGGACCTTCCGCAGCTCTTCCAGATCCTCGATTCGGCCGACCAGCTCTCGCTCGTGAAGCGCCTCGCCAAGGCGCAGGCGCTCGACGAGGAGAAGTATCCCCCGCGCCAGCTGGCGGGCTTCATCAACAACTGCAAGGAATCGGGGCTGCGCGCGAACGCGGTGGAGGCGGGCGACGATTTCACGCGCCGCATGGTCGCCTTCTACGCGGACTACGACGCGCAGTGCAACCGCGAGGGCGTGGTCGATTTCGCGGAGCTGCTGCTGCGCACGTTCGAGATGCTCGGGAGAAACCTCGACCTGCTGCACCACTACCAGAGCCGCTTCCGCTACATCCTGGTCGACGAGTTCCAGGACACGAACAAGCTGCAGTACAAGTGGATCAAGCTCCTCGCCGGAACCAACGGCTGCGTGTTCGCGGTGGGCGACGACGACCAGTGCATGCCCGAGGGGACGCTCGTCACCATGGCCGACGGCGGCCGCCGGCCGATCGAGGAGGTGCGCAAGGGCGACCGCGTGCTGTCGTGCTACGGCGCGGGATCGTTCCGTCCCGCGGAGGTGGTCGCGACCCATTGCAGCCTCGCGCGCGACGGGCTGGTCGAGATCCGCACCTCGCGCGGGCGGCGCCTCGTGAGCACGCCGCGCCACACCCATTTCGCGGAGCGGCGTCCCGCGAAGCCGCGCGAGCCGGGCGACGTGGTGGTCTCGCTCTGCGCGGACAACGAGGCGGGGCGCGTCATCCATTCGGTGATGGCGTCGAGCCGTTCCTCGGAGTTCGAGGACTACGGCGCGGCGCTGCGCGAGGCCGAGCGCGCGATCGCGGCGGCGGGCGGCGCGATCCGCCAGGTGGCGCGGCTCGGCCGCGGGTTCTTCGATTTCGTCCCGGCGATCCAGGTGCAGGCGGGGATGGCGCTGATGGGCGAGGACGGCGAGGCCGACGTCGTCGCCTCGGTGCGCCGGCTCCCCGGCGAGCGGCGCCGGGTGTACGACATCGACGTCTTCCCGACGCACAACTACGTCGCGGGCGGCGTCGTCACGCACAACTCGATCTACCGCTTCCGCGGCGCCGAGGTCGGCAACATGAACGAGTTCGTGCGCGACTTCGACGTGAAGGACGTCATCAAGCTCGAGCAGAACTACCGCCCCCAGGGCAACATCCTGGACGCCGCCAACGCCATCATCGCGCGCAACAAGGCGCGGCTCGGGAAGAACCTGTGGACCTCCGAGGGCAAGGGCGAGGCGCTGCGCGTCTTCGCCGCCGCCAACGACGAGGAGGAGGCGCGCTTCATCGTGGACGAGGTGAAGTCGCTGCATCGCGAGGGGATCGCGCTCTCCGACATGGCGCTCCTCTACCGCTCCAACGCCCAGTCGCGCGTCCTCGAGCACGCGCTCTTCCGCGCCGGCGTCGCGTATCGCGTCTACGGGGGCCTGCGCTTCTTCGAGCGGCAGGAAGTCAAGCACGCGCTCGCCTACATGCGCCTCGCCGCGAACCCGGACGACGACACCGCCTTCACGCGCGTGGTGAATTTCCCGCCGCGCGGCATCGGCGCGCGCTCCGTCGAGCAGCTGCAGGAGGCGGGCGAGCGCGGGCTGGGAAGCCTCGTGCACGCCGCGCGCTCGGGTGTGGTGACCGGCCGCAGCGGCACGGCGCTCGCGCAGTTCGTGGCGCTGCTCGAGGGGCTGCGCAAGTCGGCGGAAACGCTGGCGCTCGCCGAGCTCGTCGAGGAGGTCGTGGAGCGCAGCGGCCTCAAGGAGTACTACGCCGCGGAGAAGGACGGCCGGGACCGCCTCGAGAACCTCCAGGAGCTCTACAACGCGGCGGCGCTCTTCGCCGAGGATTTCGAGCACGGCCTGGAGCCCGCGGGCGAGGCCCAGGAGGACGTGCCGCCCGCCGGCACTCCCGAGCAGCAGCTCCTCGCCGCGTTCCTCTCGCACGCGAGCCTCGAGGCGGGCGAGCGCGAGGCCGCCGCGGGCGAGGACGCGCTGCAGCTGATGACGGTGCACTCCGCGAAGGGCCTCGAGTTCTCCGCGGTCTTCATCTCCGGGCTCGAGGAAGGGCTCTTCCCGCACGAGAACAGCATGCTGGAGGACGGCGGCCTCGAGGAGGAGCGCCGACTCATGTACGTGGCGATCACGCGCGCGAGGAAGCGCCTCTACCTCTCGTACGCCGGCAGCCGCATGCTGCACGGCCAGCCGCGCTACGGCATCGTCTCGCGCTTCGTCGAGGAGATCCCGCCGCAGCTGTGCAAGTGGATCGTGCTGCCCGAGCGGCAGTTCGAGAGCCGCGGGATGAGCCCGTCGTATGCGGGAGGCGGCGGCGCATCGTGGAGCGCGGGAGGGGGCCGCGCGCCGCAGGCCGATCGCAACCGCTATCCCGCGCCGCCGCAGCGCGCGGATTTCGAGCGCGCGCGTCCCGACGAGCACCCGTTCGCCATCGGGCAGAACGTGCGCCACGCCAGGTTCGGCGAGGGCGTGGTGCTCAACTTCGAGGGCCGCGGGCTGGATGCGCGCGTGCAGGTGCGCTTCCGCGGCGAGGGCACCAAGTGGCTCGCCCTCCAGTACGCGAAGCTCACGCCGGCCTAGGCTCGAACACCTCGCGGTAGCCGACGAAGGTGCTGATCGCCATGGTCGGCAGCACGACCAGGAGCCCCAGCGCCCAGGGCAGCAGGCCCAGGAAGAAGAGCGCGAGGAGCGTCGCGCCGTAGACCATCATCGGGCCGAGGTTCGCCATCGCCGCGTAGACGCTCCAGCGGATCGCGTGCATGGTCGGCATGCCGTGGAAGGCGATGAGGGGCGGGGCGAACCAGAGCGCGCCCTTCACGACCACCGTCACGAGGAAGCCGATCGCGAGGATCCACTCCTTGCCCTGCAGCGCTTCCACGTACTCCGCGACCGTGAACGGCCGGTCGGCGTCTCCCGCCATCGGCAGGCCGAGCGCGGCCATGAGCGCGAAGACCGCGATCTCGGCGACGAGGAGCACCGCGCCCAGGTTCACCTGCGCGCGCATGTGGCGCTTGAATCCGCCGAAGAGATCCGCCATCGAGATCGGCTCGCCCGCCGCCTGCTTGTAGCCGGCGATCGCGAAGCTCGCGAAGAAGGCGGGCTGCAGGAAGTTCGCGATCACGCCGCCGAGGAACGGCACGAGGATCAGCGCGAAGGTGATCGAGACCCAGCCCGCGGTGAGCCCGAGCCATTGCAGCGGGCGCGCGCGGAACATGCGGAACGCCTCGGCGAGCCACAGCGCGCCGTGCGTGGCCGGAAGCTCCGCGACGCGAACGGACCCGTCCATCAGTCGAGCGGGCGGGCGTGCGCGATGTGGTGCTCGAGGAGGCGCCGGGAGAAGGCGTCGTCCTTGGGAATCGTCATGTGCGACTCCCGGGGAAAATGCGTGTAGCCGAGGCGCCCGAGCCAGGTGCGCAGCGCCGCGCGCCGCAGCATCACCGGCCACATCTCGCGCTCCAGGTCCTCGAGCGGCCGCTCGGCCTCGTACCCCTCGACGAACGCCGCGGCACGCCCGGGATCGAGCGCGGCGGCGGGCGTGACGCACCAGTCGTTCACGGCGATGGCGAGGTCGTAGGCGAGAACGTCGTCGCAGGCGAAGTAGAAGTCGATCACGCCGCCGTGCCTCTCGCCGTCCCAGAGCACGTTGTCGCGGAAGTAATCGCCGTGGATGATGCCCTGCGGCAGCACGTTGTCGTCGTGCATCGCCTGGTAGCGGTTCTCGGAGGCGATGAGGTCGTTCTCCGCGGCCGGGAGCCTCGGCGCGACGGCCGCCGCGAAGCGCTCGCGCCATTCGCGGCCGCGCCAGTTCCCGAGCCCCGCGTCGTAATCCACCGCGGCCACGTGCAGCCGCGCGAGGAGGCCGCCCGCCGCGCGGCAATCGTGGATGTCCGGCTCCATGTGCGGCCTTCCGGGAAGCCGCGTCACGATGCACGCGGGCTTGCCGTTCAGCTCGGAGAGCATCTCGCCGTTCTCGCGGCGCATCGGCTGCGGGCAGGTCACGTCGCGGTGCGCGAGGTGGTCCATGAGCCCGACGTAGAACGGCAGGTCCTCGCGCGGGATGTGCTCGAAGAGCGTGAGCACGTACCGGCCGGTCGTGGTCGTGAGGAAGTAGTTGGTGTTCTCGATGCCCTGGGCGATGCCCTCGAGCGCTTCGACCTCGCCCAGGCTGTAGTGCTCCAGCAGCCCGGAGGCCTGCTCCGGCGTGACCGTCGTGAAGACCGACATCAGCGCGTCAGAACTCGCGCAGGACCCACTGCGGCACGCGAAGCTTGTCGAGGTCGTTGTCCAGGCGGGTGAAGGAGCCGTCGCCGCGGTGGTCCATGATCACGTAGGG
>DATIVM010000343.1:0-2226 GCA_035465975.1 Usitatibacter sp. | reverse complement strand
GATCGAGGCGCGCCTGCCGAAAGTGGCGCGCCGCGTCGCCGGCTACAACCTCGACCGCCTCGCGCCGGAGCGCTTCAACCTCGCGAAGCTCCTGGTGGGCAGCGAAGGCACGCTCGCCTGGTTCGAGCGCATCCACCTGCGGCTCGCCGAGCTGCCGCGCCACAAGGCGCTCGGCGTCGCGCACTTCCCGCGCTTCCACGACGCGATGGACGCGGCGCAGCACATCGTGAAGCTCGGGCCCTGCGCGGTGGAGCTGGTGGATCGCACCATGCTCGACCTCGCCCTCGGCAACCCGGCGTTCGCCCCGGTGATCCGGCGCTTCGTGAAGGGCGAGCCGGACGCGGTGCTGCTGGTGGAATTCGCGGGTAGCGAGCGCGACCCGCAGGTGAGGGGCGTGAGCGAGCTCGCCGACCTCATGGGCGACCTCGGCTTCCCGGGCGCCGTCGTCGAGATCCTCGATCCCCAGGAGCAGGCCTCGCTCTGGAACGTGCGCAAGGCCGGGCTCAACATCATGATGTCGATGAAGGGCGACGGGAAACCGGTCTCGTTCATCGAGGACTGCGCGGTGCCGCTCGAGCACCTCGCCGAATACACCGCGCAGCTCACCGAGGTCTTCCGCAAGCACGGCACGCAGGGCACGTGGTACGCCCACGCCTCGGTCGGGTGCCTCCACGTGCGGCCGATCCTCAACATGAAGGGCGACGGCGCCCTGCGCATGCGCGCCATCGCGGAGGAGGCGGCGGAGCTGGTGCGGCGCTACAAGGGCGCCTATTCCGGGGAGCACGGCGACGGGCTCGTGCGCTCGGAGTGGATCGCGCCGTTCTTCGGGCCGCGGCTCACCGCCGCGCTCGCCGAGATCAAGTCGTGGTTCGACCCGCGCGGCCTCATGAATCCCGGCAAGATCGTGAACCCGCCCCGCCAGGACGACCGCTCGCTCTTCCGCTACCCGCCGGGCTACCGCGCCGAGGCGGGCGCCACGGCGCTCGACTGGGGCGAGTGGGGCGGCTTCCCGCAGGCGGTGGAGATGTGCAACAACAACGGCCATTGCCGGAAGTTCGACGCGGGAACCATGTGCCCGAGCTACCGCGCCACGGGCAGCGAGCGCGACCTCACGCGCGGCCGCGCGAACACGCTGCGGCTCGCGCTCTCGGGGCAGCTGGGCGAGCGCGACGTCGCGGAGCAGGCGGTGCGCGAAGCGCTCGACCTCTGCGTCTCGTGCAAGGGCTGCAAGCGCGAGTGTCCCACGGGCGTGGACATGGCGCGCATGAAGATCGAGTTCCTCGCGGGCTACAAGGCGCGCCACGGGTACACGCTGCGCGACCGGCTCATCGGCCACCTGCCGCGCTATTCCGCGCGCGCGGCGCGCTGGCAGCCGCTCGCGTCGCTCGCATTGAAGCTGCCCGGCGCGGGCGCCGTGCTCGAGGCGATCGGCTTCGACCGGCGCCGCCCGCTCCCCGCGTGGCGCGAGTCCTGGCGCGCCTCCTTCGCCGGCGCCTCGGGCGAGGGGCGCGAGGTCGTCCTCTTCGCCGATACGTTCAACAACTGGTTCGAGCCGGAAAACCTCGCCGCGGCCGAGCGCGTGCTGTGCGCGACCGGGCATCGCGTGATCTCCCCCGCCGGCGCCGACGGAAGGCCGCTTTGCTGCGGCCGCACCTACCTCGCGGCCGGCATGGTGGAGGAAGCGCGCGCGGAGATGCGGCGCACGCTCGAGACGCTGCGGCCCCACATCGAGGGCGGCACGCCGATCGTCGGCCTCTAGCCTTCGTGCCTGCTCACGTTCCGCGACGAGCTCGCGGCGCTCTTCCCGGGCGATGCGCTCGCGAAGCGCATGGCCGGGGCGCTCCTCGCCGACGAGTACCTCGCGCGCGAGATCCGCGAGGGGCGCGTCGCGGCACCCTGGCGCGCGCGGCCCGATCGCGTACTGCGCGTGCACGGCCATTGCCACCAGAAGGCGTTCGGCACCTTCGACGCGACGCTGCAGCTGCTGCGCACGATTCCGCAGGCCGATGTCGCGCCGATCGAGTCGGGCTGCTGCGGCATGGCGGGCGCGTTCGGGCACGAGAAGGGCCATTTCGAGGTGTCGATGCGGATGGCGGAGCTCGCGCTCCTTCCCGCGGTGCGCGCCGCGCCGCAGGCCACCATCGTCGCGGCGGGGACGAGCTGCCGCCGCCAGATCGCCGACGGCAGCGGGCGGGGCGCGCGGCATCCGTTCGCCGTGCTCGCGGA
>DATIVM010000342.1:0-3356 GCA_035465975.1 Usitatibacter sp. | reverse complement strand
ACCGTCCGCGCGACCTCCTCGGTGCTCGCCGGCTTCACGATCGCCGCCGCCTTGCCGACGTACTGGCCGCGCCAATCGACGAGGTAGGGCTCCTGCTCCGCGGGGTCGACCAGGCCGCGGCTGCCGACGATGGACCTGAGGCGGTCGACCAGGGCGGGAATGGCGAGGTCGTTCATTTGCGGATGCGTTCCAGCAATCGCGTGGTGGAGGTCTCGTGGAGGAACGGGATGGAGTGCACCTGACCGCCCCAGTCTTTCACCTCGGCCGCGCCGACGATGCGATCCACGCTCCAATCGCCGCCCTTCACGAGGTGCTCCGGGCGGCACGCGAGGATGCGCTCGAGGGGCGTGTCCTCCTCGAACCAGGTGACGAGCGTGACGCTCTCGAGCGCCGCCACCACCGCCATGCGGTCCTCGAGCCGGTTCACGGGCCGGTCGCCGCCCTTGCCGAGGCGCCGCACCGAGGCATCCGAATTGAGCGCGACCACGAGCGACTGCCCGAGGGCGCGCGCCTGGGCGAGGTAGGTGACATGGCCGCGGTGGAGGATGTCGAACACGCCGTTGGTGAAGACCACCGGGCGCGCGATGCGTTTCGCGCGGGCGGCGAGATCGCCCGGCTCGCAGATCTTCGCTTCGAACGCGGGGGCGGCCGACGCGGTCAACTGATGTACTCGAATTCCTTCACCACGCGCTGCACGCCGCTCGTGGTGCGCGCGACCTCGGCGGCGGCATCCGCCTCCGCGTGGGTGACGAGACCCAGGAGGTAGACCACGCCTCCCTCGGTGACGACCTTCACCTGGGTGGCGGAGAAGCGCGGATCCTTCAGCATGCGGGCCTTCACGTTGGACGTGATGAGCGCGTCGTTGCCGCGCGAGGCGAGGGAGGAGGCGCCGGCGATCTGCGTCTCGTCGACCACCTCGCGCACGCTCGGGATGGTGCGGATCGCTTCCTGGATGCGCTTGCGGGTGGCCTCGTCCGGCACTTCCCCGGTGAGGAGGACCCGCTCGTTGTAGCTCGTCGCGCTCACGTGGGCGCCCGGGATGTCGTGCAGCTTCCCGAGGGCCTTGAGCTCGATGTTCTCGTCCTCGATGTAGACGCCGGTCGTGCGGCGGTCCTGGGCCATGAGGGCGGTCGCGCCGGCGCCGGCGGCGACCAGGGGAACGCACCCCTGCACGAGCGGCACGAGCGCCGCGCCGAGGAGCAATGCGAAACGCATGCGAATCATTTTCTCTCTCCGAAGATCACGTTGTCGACGACCTCGCACAGGCAGTGGATGACCAGGAGATGCATCTCCTGGACCCGCATCGTGCGCGGATGGGCGATGTTGAGGTGGAAATCGGCGGGGCGGAGCATCGCCCCCATGGCGCCGCCGTCGCGGCCGGTGAGCGCGATCACGACGAGCCCCTTCGCCTGGGCGGCGCGGATCGCCTCGACCACGTTCTTCGAGTTGCCCGACGTGGAGATCGCGAGCAGCACGTCGCCGGGGCTGCCGAGCGCCTCGACCTGCTTCGCGAACACGCGGTCCCAGTCGTAGTCGTTCGCGATGGCGGTGAGGGCGGAGCTGTCGACGGTGAGCGCCACGGCGGGCATGCCGGGCCGCTCGCGCTCGAAGCGGCCCACCATCTCGGCGGCGAAATGCTGGCTGTCGGCCGCGGAGCCGCCGTTGCCGCACGCGAGCGCCTTGCGGCCGGACTTGAGCGCGGCGGCGAGGGCCTCGCCGGCGCGCGCGACCTGCGACGGGAGCGACTCCGCCATGCGGCGGCGCAACTCGATGCCTTCCTCGAAATGCGTTCTCAGGTGCGCGGTGAGATCCATGGCCGGATATTAAGCGGTTTCGAAAGCGCCGCGCAGCCATTCCAGCGTGTCGCCATCGAGCGTCACGACGTCGAAACGGCACGCGGGCTCGCGCCCGAGGCGCGCGAGGAAGTGGCGCGCCGCGGACTCGATGCGCGCTCGCTTGCGCCCATCGACGCTCGCGGCGGCCCCGCCGTAGCGCGCGCTGCTGCGCAGGCGCACCTCGACGAAGACCAGCGTGGCGCCCTCGCGCGCGACGAGATCGATCTCGCCCAGGCGCGTGCGGTAGTTGCGCGCGACGATCTCGAGGCCCTTCCGCGCGAGGAAGCGCGCGACGGCCTCCTCCGCCGCGCCGCCGGCCGCCTGCGCGATGGTGCGCCGGCCGGTGGCCCTCACGGCGTGTTGCGGAGCGCGATCACGTGGCCGCCGTCCACCTCGGCGGGCGTGAGGTTGCGCTCGAACGCGTTGCCGGGGCCGAGCGTGATCCGGCCGGTGACGCCGTCGAGCGGCGCGCGCCTCGCCTCCCCGCGCAGCAGGTGCAGCGACAGGCGGTACGCGTCGATCCCGAACGCATAGAGGCGCTCCTGGTCGACGGACAGGGGCGCGGCGGGCTGCGGATACACCATGACGGCGGGATGGTCGGGCTGCACGAACCAGGGCATTTCCACGTAACGCAGCCCCTGCAGGTCCAGGTTGACGAGCGTCTCGGCGCGCGGATTCACGCTGAGCGAGGTGGCGTAGAGCGGCAGCGTGGCCGGGATGTACGGGCGGATCGCGCGCGCCTGCGCCGGCTCGAGCGCGATGAACGCCATGTCCGCGTTCGCGTTCTCGAGCGTCGCGCGCAGCCGCTGCGCGTCCTCCGCGTCGCCATCGAAGCGGATGCGCTGCAGCTCGCCGGCGGCGCGGGTCCATTCGCGCTCGAACGCTTCCTCGACGCGCTTCGCGAGCGGCGTGGAGGAGGCGATCACGCTGGCCGAGCGGCGGCCGTCGGCCACCGCCATGAGCGCCACCTGCCGCGCCTCGTGCTCGATGGAGAGCGAGATGGTGTAGAGGTTCCGCGGCAGCGCCTCGGCAGGGATGCCCTGCGGCTCGTTCAGCTCGAGCACCGGCTCGCGCGCGCACTCGCTGTTCGCGAGCTCCGTGGCGCCGTCGCGCGTGATCGCGGCGATCACGAGGATCGAGCCGCCCGCCTGCGCCTGGCGGCACGCCGCGATGAGCGCCGGCCCCTCGTTGTCCACGGCGATGAGATCGACCGGCGGGCCCTCGCGGCCGCCCACCCGCACCGCCGCCGCGAAGCCCTGGCGCACCGCGTCCGCGAGCCTGCCGAGCGTCGGCGAGGCGGTGGGAAGGATGAGCGCGATGTGCCCCGGCGCGCGCGGCCCGGGCACGGCGGCCTGCGGCACGGGCGCGGCGCCCTGCGGCGCGGGGGCCCCGGGCGCCGCCTGCGGAAACTCGCGCAGCGGGCGCACGACGGTGCTCCGCGCGAACCCGGTTTCCGGGTCGATGTCCTGCGGCTCGGGGGCGTTCTCCGGCCGCACCACCTCGCCCTGCGGAGGCGGCAGG
>DATIVM010000341.1:0-6553 GCA_035465975.1 Usitatibacter sp. | reverse complement strand
CCGCAGGCGCCGACCGCGGCAAGGCCCGCGGCCGCACCGCCGGCGCGAAGCGCGCCAGCGCCACCCACCGCACCACGAAACGGGCGAAGGGCCGCGCGCGCACCGCATCCCGCTCCCGGGCGAAACGCGCCGCCGCGTAGTCGCGGCGAGGAGCGCATCCCGTGGGGAGCGCGCTTCGCAGCCGCATGTCGGGCGTCGACCATGCGTGGCTGCGCATGGAGAGCCCGGCCAGTCCGATGACCATCGTGGGCCTGCTCGTGGTCGAGGGGAGGCTCACGCTCGCTGCGCTGAAGCGCGTGATCTCGGCGCGCTTCCTCTCCTATCCGCGTTTCCGCCAGCGGGCCGTCGCCGACGCGAGCGGCGCCGGCTGGTGGGAGCTCGCCCGGGATTTCGACCTCGATGCGCACGTCGTGCCGGTCCGGCTGCGCGGCGCCACGAGCCAGCGGCAGCTGGAGCACCTCGTGGGGCGGCTCGCCTCGACGCCCCTCGAGCCCTCGAGACCGCTCTGGAAGTTCCACCTCGTGGAGCGCTACGGCCAGGGGAGCGCCGTGATCGTGCGCATCCACCACTGCTACGCCGACGGCATCGCCCTGGTGCGCGTGCTGCTCTCGATGACCGGCGCGAGCATCCCCGAGAGCCGCAGCGCCCCGACGCCGGGCGCGCCCCTCGAGGCGTCCGACGACGCGGGATGGAGCGATCTCCTCGCCCCCGTCGCGGACGCCTTTTCCGGCGGCGTGCAGCACGCGCTGGGCCGCGGGTTCGACGTCGCGGCCGAGGCGGCGAAGCTCGCCTGGATGGGACGCGACGCGAACACGCGGCTCAAGCGGCCGCCGGGCGGCACGAAGCGCGTCGCGTGGGCCCAGACCTTGCCGCTGGAGGAAGTGAAGGCCGTCGCGGGCGGCCTCGATTGCTCGGTGAACGACGTCCTCGTGTCCACGGCGGCCGGGGCGCTGCGCGTGTACCTGGCGGCGCACGGCGAGCGCTTCGATGGCACGGAGCCGCGGGCGGTCGTGCCGGTGAACCTGCGCCAGGGCGCGGGCGCGAGCCTCGGCAACCGCTTCGGGCTGGTGTTCCTCGACCTTCCGCTCATCGAGCATCCGCTGGAGCGCCTCTACGAGGTGCGCCGGCGCATGGCCGCGCTCAAGGGCTCGCGACAGCCCGCCCTCGCCTTCGCGCTGCTCGCCGCGATCGGGCTCGGGCCGAGCATCGTGCAGGAGCGCGTCTCGGAATTCCTTGGCGCGAACGCGAGCGTCGTGATCACCAACGTTCCCGGGCCGCAGCAGCCGCTCTACCTCGGCGGCCAGCGCCTGCGCGAGGTGGCCTTCTGGGTCCCGCAGTCCGCCGGGATCGGGCTCGGGCTCTCGCTGCTCTCGTTCGACGGGCGCGTGGGCTTCGGCGTGATGTCCGACGCCGAGCTGGTGCCGGACCCGGCGCGCATCGCGGCGCACTTCAACGACGAGTTCGCGAAGCTGCTCTGGATCGCGCTGATGAGCCCGTGGGGCGCTCTCGGGAAGCCCCGGCGGCGGAAGCCCTGAGCGCCGCGATCGCGTCCATCTCGACGAGATAGCCGTAGTGCAGCCCGGCGACGGGCACCACGGTGCGCGCCGGGCGGTGCGCGCCGAAGCGCTCGGCATAGATCGCGTTGAACGAGGGCCAGTGCGCGACGTCGGCGATGTAGATCGTCGCCTTGAGCACGCGCTCGGCGCCGCTTCCCGCGGCCTCGAGGATCGCGATCACGTTGTCGATCACCTGCCGCGCCTGCGCCTCGAAACCCTCGAGCCGCCGCTCGGCATCCTCGGGCACGATCGGCAGCTGCCCGGCGACGTAGACCAGCCCCCCGTGCACCACCGCCTGCGAGTAGTGCCCGCGCGCGGCGGGGGCGCGCGGCGTGGCGACGCATTCCATGGACGCCTCCTCGAAAAAAAACGGGCCGGTGGAACCGGCCCGTGCGCATCGAAAAACGCCGGCTTTGGCCGGCGTCCGATCACTTCAGGTGCTTCGCGACCAGTTTGGTCATCTCGAACATGGACACCTGCTTCTTGCCGCCGAACACTTCCTTCAGCTTGTCGTCGGCATTGATCATGCGACGGTTCGTCTTGTCCTGGAGGTTGTTCTTCTTGATGTAACCCCACAGCTTGCTCGTGACTTCCGTCCGCGGCATGGGGCTGGAGCCGACCACCGCAGCGAGCGTGCTGTCCGGGGTCATCGGCTTCATGAAGGCTGCGTTCGGCTTGCGCTTCGCGGCGGGTTTCTTCGCCTTGGCGGCCGGTTTCTTCGCCGCGGATTTCTTCATCGGCTTCTTGGCGGCGGACTTTCTGGCCGCCGGTTTTTTCGCTGCCTTCTTGGCTTTCTTAGCTGCCATTGATGAATCCTCCAATCTGGTGGTGACGTTGAGTTCTCATTCATCTCGCCCGGTAGGCGCGACAGCGAGAGGATGCACAAGCGGAAAACAAGTTGTCAATGGTTTTCACTCGGAAAAACCGGTTTCTTCACTCTGGCGTATCCGCCGCGCAACACCATTCTTCGCTCCGTTTGCGGCGCGTCAGAACGGCGCGGGCGCTATCCTCGGGACAATGACGGAAGATGGCTCGCGAAGGGATTCCATGGCCTATTTCGTGACCGGCGCGACCGGATTCATCGGGCGCTTCCTGGTGCAGCGGCTCCTGCGGCGCAGGGGACCGGTGTACGTCCTCGTGCGCAAGGGCTCCCTCGCCAAGCTCGAGGAGCGGCGGCGCGATTGGGGCGAGGCGGGCGCGCGCGTGATCCCGGTCGTGGGCGATCTCTCCAAGCCCCGGCTCGGCCTCTCCCGGAAGGCGGTGGCGCGCCTCGCGGGCGGAATCGACCATTTCTTCCACCTCGCGGCGATCTACGACCTCGCCGCCCCGGCCGCGGACGTCCTCAAGGCGAACGTGGAAGGGACGCGCCACGCCCTCGAAGCGGCACGCCTCATGCGCGCGCGCCGCTTCCACCACATGAGCTCGATTGCCGCCGCCGGCCTCTACCAGGGCGTGTTCCGCGAGGAGATGTTCGAGGAGGCCGAGGGCCTCGACCACCCCTATTTCCGCAGCAAGCACGAGTCCGAGGGGCTGGTGCGAGCCGAGCGCGGCATGGCCTGGCGCATTTACCGCCCGGGCATCGTCGTGGGCGATTCGCGCACCGGCGAGATCGACAAGGTGGACGGACCCTATTACTTCTTCCGGGCGATCCGCACCATCCGCGATGCCGTTCCGTCGTGGGCGCCGATGGTCGGCATCGAGGGAGGCCTGGTGAACCTCGTGCCGGTCGACTACGTGGCGCGCGCCACGGATCACCTCGCCCACGCGAAGGGGCTCGACGGGCGCTGCTTCCACCTGACCGACCCGGAATCGCGCCGCGTGGGCGATGTCCTCGAGATCTTCGCCGAGGCGGCGCACGCGCCGGTCCCCCGCGTGCGCGTCCCCCTCGGCGTCGCACGCGCGACGGTGGAGACGCTGCTCATCGAGCTGGGCGTGCCGCGCTACGCCCTCGCGTTCCTCGACTATCCGACCACCTTCGACAACCGGGCGACCCGCGCCGCCCTCAAGGGCGCGCGCATCGCCGTGCCGCCCCTCGAGAGCTACGCGTGGCGCCTCTGGGATTACTGGGAGCGGCACCTCGACCCCGAGCGCGGCGACGGCCGCTCGCTCGAGGCGCGCGTGAAGGGCAAGGTGGTCGTGCTCACCGGCGGCACCTCGGGCATCGGCGAGGCGACCGCCTACCGCCTCGGCGAAGCCGGAGCGCGCCTCGCGGTGGTCGCGCGCGACGCCTCCAAGGCCGCGCCGGTGATGAAGCGGCTGCGCGCGCACGGCGCGGACGCCCGCTTCTTCCGCTGCGATCTAGCCGACGGGCCGGATTGCGAGCGCCTGGTCGCGAGCGTGCTGCGCCAGTACGGGGGCGTGGACATCCTGGTGAACAACGCCGGCCGCTCGATCCGGCGCAGGATCTCGGCGTCCTTCGACCGCTTCCACGATTTCGAGCGCACCATGCAGCTCAACTACTTCGGGAGCCTGCGCCTGATCCTCGGTTTCCTCCCCGGGATGCTGGGCGCCGGCGGCGGCCACATCGTGAACGTCTCTTCGATCGGCGTGCTCGCGCGGGTTCCGCGCTTCTCCGCCTACGTCGCCTCCAAGGCGGCGCTCGACGCGTTCAGCGAGTGCGCGGCGAGCGAGTTCGCGGACCGGGACGTGCGCTTCACCACGATCAACATGCCGCTGGTGCGCACGCCCATGAGCGCTCCCACGGCCCTCTACCGGCGCGTGCCGATGCTCTCGGCCGACGAGGCCGCGGAGCTCGTCGTGCAGGCCATCGTCGAGCGGCCCGCGCGGATCGCGACCGGATTGGGCATCCTCGGCGAGGTGCTGCGGACGGTCGCGCCGCGCGCTTCCCAGCTGATCCTGAACGCAGCCTTTCGCGCGTTCCCCGAATCCGCCCCCGAGGCAGGGCACGGGACGGAAAGCCGGACTCTCTCTCCCGCGCAGGTGGCGCTCGCCCAGGCGACGCGGGGAATCCACTGGTGAGCCGCCCCGCTCCCGGCGACGCCGCGCCGGAATTCGAGGCGCTCACGACCGACGGCCGCCGCGCGCGCCTCGCCGATTTCCGCGGGCGCAAGCTCGTGCTGTATTTCTACCCGCGCGACGACACGCCGCACTGCACGCGCCAGGCCTGCTCGCTGCGCGACCACCTCGACGAGATCGCCGCTCGCGGCGCGGCCGTGGTGGGCGTCTCGACGCAGGGCGCCGCTTCGCACCAGGCGTTCACGAGCAAGCACCGGCTCAACTTCCCGCTCCTCGCCGACGAGGACGGGACGATCGGCCGCGCCTACGGCGTCCTCGGCGGGCGCGGGATCCTCGCCCGGCTGCGAACCGCGGCGGGCCTCGCCGATCGCGTCACGTTCGTGGTCGACGAGCGGGGACGCGTAGCCCACGTGATCGACCGGCCCGACGTCGAGCGCCACGCCGAGCAGGTGCTGGCGCTGCTCTAGCTCGCGGGCTCGGCCCCGATGCCTTCGAGCGCGGCGAGGAGCGCCTCGAGCAGGCGCGGCGAGCTCAGCATGGCGATGTGGCCCAGGCCCGGGATGGCGACGTTGCGCGCGCCCTCCAGCCGGCTGCTCGCCTGCGGCATCACCATGTTGTCGTGGGTCGAGTAGATCGAAACCGTCTCCGGCCCCGGCAGCGCCGATTCGGCGCGCGCGAGGCCCACGAGGAAATCGCTGCCCGGGAGCATCTGGCGCGCGTTCTCGCCCAGGCCGAGGTGCGCGAGCACGCTGCCGTGGTGCGGGCTTCCGAGCGTCACGAGGCGCGCGATCCGCCCCGCGCCGTGGCGCGCGATGCAGGCCCGTGCGATGAGACCGCCCATGCTGTGGCAGACCAGCACCACGCGCGGCTGACCGGTCCCCGCGGCGATGCGCTCGAGGCGCTCGTGGAGCTCGTCGGCGAACGCCTCGATGGGCGCGAGCACGTAAGAGGCGCTCGGCACGAAGATCGGCCCCACGCCGCGCGCTTCGAGGCGGCGCACCAGCGGGCGCAGGTAGCCCCGATTCGCGTAGTAGCCGTGCACGAGGACCACCGGCACGCGGTCCGTCGGGGCGGCGGGCGGATCGGGACGCAGCGCGAGCCTTTCCCACGGCAGGTCCAGGAGGTTCGCCACGAGGAGCGCGCGCCATTCCGTGGCGACCAGCAGGAGGCCCCGGGCGACGCCGATGCGTTCGCGGGGCGCGCGCGGCGTGCGAAAGATCCAGCCGAGCAGGCTCGAGAGCGAGACGAGGACGAGGCGCGCGCCGGCGAACCACGCGACGACGCCGAGGCCGACCGCGAGGGGTCCCCAGCCGCGAGCCGCATGGAGCCAGGCTCCGGCGGCGAGGCACGCGGCGAGCTCGACGAGTTGCGCGATGCGCAAGGCGCGGGCGAGCATGGAGCGCCGAGTATAGCAACCGGGGCGCCGTTCCTCCGTGCTACCATCGCCCGCGATCCGCCGCCTCGAAGGGACGCATGCCGCTCCACGCCGCGACCGTCTTCCTCAGCGCGTTCCTTCTCTTCCTCGTCCAGCCGCTCCTCGCGAAGCAGATCCTGCCCTGGTTCGGCGGTGCGGCCATCGTCTGGACGCTCGCGATGGTGTTCTTCCAGCTCGTGCTGCTGCTGGGCTACGCGTACGCCCACGGCCTCGCGAGCCGCTTGCGCGGACGCGCGCAGGCCGGCGTCCACATCGCGTTGCTCGCGCTGAGCCTCGCGTTCCTTCCCGTCGCGCCGGATCCGTCGTGGAAGCCGCACGGCGGGGACAATCCGGTGGCGGGCATCCTGGGCCTGCTCTTCGCGACCGTCGGCCTGCCGTATTTCCTCCTCTCGGCGACGAGCCCGCTCGTGCAGGCGTGGTACGCGCGCGCGCGCCCCGGCGCGAGCCCGTACCGGCTCTTCGCGCTTTCGAACCTGGCCTCGATGCTCGCGTTGCTGGGCTACCCGTTCCTGATCGAGCCGTGGCTCGCCGCCCGCGCGCAATCCCGTGCGTGGTCGGCCGGATACGCGCTCTTCGCGCTGCTGTG
>DATIVM010000340.1:0-11087 GCA_035465975.1 Usitatibacter sp. | reverse complement strand
CAGGGCGAGGTGCGCGCGCTCGGCGAGCTCGAGGTAGCTCGCGCGCATCTTCACCAGGTCGTCCTCGTCCATCTCCTCGAGGTCGATCATCGCGTTGTGCGCGCCTTCCAGCGCGCGGATGATCTCGTCCAGCTTGATCTGGATCGCGGCCGCATCCCGGTTCTGCGTCGACTGGATGAGGAACACCATGAGGAAGGTGAGGATCGTGGTGCCGGTGTTGATGGTGAGCTGCCACGAGTCGCTGTAGCCGAAGTACGGGCCGGCGAGGGCCCACGCGACCACCAGCGCGCACATCGCGACGAAGGTCGCGGGGCGCCCGGCGAGGTGCGCCGTGGCGTTCGCCAGGCGGGTGAAGAGCGAGGGCATCGGGCGCCCGTCGGGTTTCGCGGCCATATGGGTGGGAGACAGCGCGCGGGCCCGGGTCGTTCCGCTCCCCGCTTCCGCGCCGACGCGCGCCTTCCGCGATTCCGACGCGACGCTTCCGTGCCGGCGGCTAGCGCAGCAGCAGCCGCACGCCGTTCGCGAGGTAGATCGCGCCGAGGGTGAGAACGGTCCGGCGCGTCCACAGCCGGAACGAGGCGTCGTTCATGCGCTCGAGGACGCTGCGCGAGAGCGAGGTGCCGAGGAGCGCGAGGCCGACCATCATCAGCGCGAGCCACGGCGAGATGCCCCCGTCGCTGATCGAGACGACCGCGCCGAAGTAGAAGATCTTGAGGACGTGCGTGAAGCTCTGGGTGAGCGCCTTGGTGGCGACCACCGCGTGGCGGCGCATCGTCGTGCGCACGAAGAAGATGTCGAGGATCGGCCCGGAGACGCCGGCCATGAGGGAGACCGCCGCGCAGAGCACCCCGCAGAGCACCGGCTGCCCGCGGCGCTGCACGTTGAGGTGCAGGCCCTCCGGAAGCCACAGGGTGGCGAACGGCGTGAGCCCCATGGCGACCAGCGCGACGGGCTTGCTCACCACGAGCCGCACGGCGGTGAAGAGCGCGAGCGCGACGAGCGCGCCGAGCACGTAGCCGCGGAAGACGCGCCAGTCGACTTCGGAGCGCAGCAGCAGCGCCCGCCAGCCGTTGGCGGCGAGCTGCGTGATCCCGTGGAGCATCATCGCGGCGGGGAGCGGCAGCAGCGCGAGCAGCACGCCCATGAGGATCATCCCGCCCGCCATCCCGAGGATTCCGGAGATGAAGGAGGTGACGAGCGAGGAGACCCCGAGGATCGAGAGCAGCAGGACGGTGGGCATGCCGGTATGATTCTAGCTTTTCCGCCCTCCCGCGCCCGGCCGTGCCCGCCGAGACGTTCATCGACGACGAGCTCGCCGCGTTCCTCGAGAGCGGCGTCTCGATCCACGCCGCGTCCCGCGACGCGGCCTGCGTTGCGCAGCTCTCGCGCGGCATCGGCTGCCGCGTGGACGCCGACCGGCGCCGCGTCACGGTCTTCCTGCTCGCCTCGCAGAGCGGCGCCATCCTCGCCGACTTCCGCGCGAACGGCGCGATCGCGGCCGTGTTCAGCCTGCCCACCACCCATCGCACCGTGCAGCTCAAGGGCACCGACGCGGTGCTCGCCGACGTTGAGGAGGCCGACCTCGTGCGCATCGCCCGCTACCGCGAGGCGTGGGTCGAGCAGCTCGCGGCGCTCGGTTTCGCCCGGCCGCTGCCGCGCACGATCGTCTCGGGGGCGCGCGGCGACATCGTGGCCGTCACCTTCACCGTGTGCGCGGCGTTCGTGCAGACGCCGGGACCTTCGGCGGGCACGCCCCTCAAGCCATGAGCGGCCTCACGCTCGACGCCATCCGCGACTGCCTCGAGGGCGCCATCCCGTCGATGATCGCGACCTGCGCGCCGGACGGGACGCCGAACGTCGCGTACCTCTCGCAGGTCGAGTACGTCGATCCGACGCACGTCGCGCTCTCGTTCCAGTTCTTCAACACCACGCGCCGCAACGCGCTCGCCAACCCCGTCGCGCGCCTGCTGGTCACCGACCCGCGCACCGGCGCGCGCTACCGGCTTCGCATCCGCTACCTCAGGACCGAGACCGCGGGCCCGCTCTTCGAGCGCATGCGCGCGAAGCTCGCGGGGATCGCCTCGCACACCGGCATGGCCGGCGTCTTCCGGCTGCAGGGCTCGGACGTATACGCGCTGGAGGAGATCGAGGCGATTCCCGGCGAGGCGCTGCCGCCGCCCCCGCCGCGGCGCAACCTCCTCTCCGCGGTGCGCGCCTGCGCGCAGCGCCTCTCGGCGGTGACCGACCTCGGGACGCTGCTCGAGACGGCGCTCGACGGCATCCGCACGGAGTTCGACATCGCGCACGCGCTCGTCCTGATGCTCGATCGCGCGGGCGCGAAGCTCTACACGGTGGCGAGCCTCGGCTATGCGGACTCCGGCGTCGGGTCCGAGATCGCGCTGGGGCAGGGCGTGATCGGGGTGGCGGCGCGCGAGCGCACGCCGATCCGCATCGGCCACGCGACCGCGGAGTACGCCTATGGGCGCGCCGTGCGCGAGGAGGCGCTGCGCCAGGGGATGACGCTCGAGACCGAGATCCCGCTGCCGGGGCTTGCCGAGGCGCGCAGCCAGCTCGCGGTGCCGATCGAGGCGTTCGGCCGCCTCATCGGGGTGCTGTTCGCGGACAGCCCGCAGGACCTGCGCTTCGGGTACGACGAGGAGGACGCGCTGGTCGCGGTGGCCGGGCAGCTCGGCACGGCGATCCACTTCCTGCAGCAGCAGGCGGCGGAGGGCGAGGAGCCGGCCGCGCCCGTCGAAGGCGAGCGCGGCGCGGCCCACGGCGCGCCGGTCGCGGTGCGCCACTTCGAGGAGAACGACAGCGTGTTCCTCGACGGCGACTACCTCATCAAGGGCGTCGCCGGCGCGATCTTCTGGACGCTCGTGACCGACTACGTGCGCGCGGGCCGCAGCCGCTTCACCAACCGCGAGCTGCGGCTCGATCCGCGCATCCGCCTGCCCGACCTGAGCGACAACCTCGAGGCGCGCCTCATCCTGCTGCAGAAGCGCCTCGTGGAGCGCGCCGCCTGCGTGCGCATCGAGAAGACCGGGCGCGGGCAGTTCCGCCTGGCCGTCGACCGGCCGCTTCAGCTCGTGAGCGTCGCCACGGCCTCGCGCTGAGCGAGCGCCGCCTCGAGCTTCGCGAGGTCCTCGCGCGCGAGCCGCGAGCGGGCGATGCCCCACGCCGCCTCGCGGGCCTGCGCCGGCGCGCCCGCCATGCCCGCGAGCATCGCGACCCGCTCGGGGTGGCACATCGCCGGCAGGAACCAGCGCAGCGTCTGCATCGACACGCCCGGCGGGAGCGAGGCGACCAGCTCGCGCTCGATCGCCGCGATCTCCGCGTCGCTGTACGCGGACTGCAGCACCGCGTTGTTCTCCGCTTCCTCGCGCTCCATGTGCTCCAGGTTCTCGCTCGCGAACACCGCGACCTTGCGGTAGAGCGCGTGGAGCGCGGCGCCGCGCGCGTTCCCCGCGGCGGCCCCGACCTCGCCCGCGGCCTCGCGCAAGGCGTCGATCGAGGCCTCGTGGTGCACGTGGTCCTCGATGCAACGCCCCGCGCTTCCGGGCCGGCGCGCCTCCATCGCGCGGTGCACGAACTCGTTCTCGTGCTCCAGGTGCAGCTCGCAGAAGGCGAGCATCTCCTCGAGGCGCGCGAGGGCGCCGCGCACCTCGCAGTCGTCGGCGGGATCGGCGCGCCCGAGGGCCTGGGTGGCGTCGAAGAGGCACGCGCGCACCGCCTTGTGCACGCGGCCGTAGATGTCATAGCGGCTCATCGGGGGAAGGCGATCACGGGACCGCTCGGCTTCGCTTCGGGAGGCAGGTACGCGGGCGCGGGCTCGCCGGCCGGACCGAGGGAGCGCACGTAACGATGGATGTCGCGCAGGTCCTGCTCCGACATGTCGTGCAGCGCGAACCACGGCATGGGCGGGCGGTACTTCGCGGTCTTCGCGAGGTGGACCCAATGGTCCTCGCTCATGCCGTTCAGCGCGAGGCGCAGGTTCGCCGGATAGGTGGTGCCCCAGGGCCCGTTCCAGCCGACGCGATCGCCCGTGAGCCATCGGTCCTCGGGCACCTTGCCGCCGGACGATCCGTAGCCGGGCGTGTGGCAGTCGTTGCATCCGGCGATCTTGACGAGGTAGCGGCCACGGGCGATCGGGTCGTGGCCCTGGGCGTCGCGGGCGTCGGCGTGGTAGGCCGCGGCCGCGAGGCCCAGCGTCGCCGCGGCGAGGGTGGCCGCGGCGTAGCGTTTGGAGCGCATCGCAGGTTTCTCCTTGTGATTGGCGTCGGGGAAGATCCGAGGCGCCAGTCTAGGGAAGCGAAGCGCTGCCGATTGCTACGTGTTCCTTCAGGGATTCCTAAGAATTTCCTAACCCGGGATCAGGCGCACTGGATCGCGCCTTCCTGCGCGAGCGCCTCGATCTGCGGGTCGGTGTAGCCGAGGCCCTTCAGCACTTCGCGCGTGTGCTGGCCGAGGAGCGGCGCGGGCCGCGCCTGGTCGGCGCGCGTCTCGGAGAACTTGACCGGATGGCCGATCGCCTTCACGCGGCCGGCCTTCGGATGGTCGACCTCGATCACCATCTCGCGCGCCTTCACGTGCGGGTCCGCCACCATGTCCGACGTCCTGTTCACCGGCCCGACCGGAACGCCCTCCGCCTCGAACACGGAGATCCAGTGCGCGGAGGGCTTCTTCTTCAGCGCGTCGCCGAGGATGGGGACGAGCGCCTTCAGGTTCCTCATGCGATCGGTGTTCGTCTTGAAGCGGGGATCGGCGTCGAGCTCCGGCATCCCGATCGCCTTCACGATGCGCTCCCAGTTCGACTGGTTGGCGCCGCCCAGGTTGATCCATCCGTCGGCGGTCGGGAACGCCTGGTACGGCGCGGTGAGGATGTGCGCCGAGCCCGACGGGCCCGGATTCACGCCGGTGGCGAAATAGATCGCGGCCTGCCAGTACATCTGCTGGATGCCCGCTTCCATGAGCGAGGTGTCCACCATCTGGCCGCGGCCGGTCGCCTGCCGCGCGAGGAGCGCGGAGACGATGCCGAGCGCGGCGAAGATGCCCGCGTTGATGTCGGCGATGGGGGTGCCGGATTTCACCGGGGGACCGCCGGGCTCGCCGGTGACGCTCATGAGGCCCGCGAAGCCCTGCGCGATGAGGTCGAAGCCGCCCTTGTCCGAGTAGGGACCGGTGCGGCCGTAGCCCGAGATCGCGCAGTAGACGAGGCGCGGGTTGAGCGCGTGGAGCACCTCCCAGCCCAGGCCCAGCTTCTCGAGCGTCCCCTTGCGGTAGTTCTCGGTCACCACGTCGGCGCCGGCGAGGAGGCGCTTCACCACCTCGAGCCCGCCGGGGGTCTTGAGGTTCACCGCGATGCCGCGCTTGTTGCGGTTGAGGATCATGAACGCGGCCGACTCGCCGTTCACCTGCGGCTCCGAGTAGCTGCGCGTATCGTCGCCGCCCGGCAGCTTCTCGACCTTGATCACGTCCGCGCCCATGTCGGCGAGGAGCATTCCGCAGGTCGGGCCCGCCATGATCTGCGCGAGCTCGACGACCTTGATGCCTTCCAGCGGTCCTTTCACTGCGTTCGTCCCCCGCTCAGTGGTAGAAAGCGTGCACCAGCCCGAGGCCGAACGCCGGCCAGTAGGTGACCAGCATGAGGATGGTGAAGAGCACGAGGATGAACCAGATGTTCGCCTTCGTCACTTCCCACACCGAGGCGCGCGCGATGGAGCACGCGACCATCAGCACCGAGGCCACGGGCGGGGTCTGCTGGCCGATGCCGAGGTTCACCGTGACGATGAGCCCGAAGTGGATCGGGTCGATGCCCACCGCCTGCACGAGCGGCATCACGATCGGCACCACGAGGATGATCGCGGCCGCCGAGTGCAGGAACATCCCGAGCAGCAGGAAAAGCACGTTCAGGAGCGCCAGCACCAGCCACTTGTTGTGGGTGAAGTTGGCCACGGACTGCGCGAGGTGCTGCGGCGCCTGGATCTCGGAAAGGTAGTTGCCGAGGAGCGCCGAGGCCGCGACCAGCAGCATCACGACCGCGGTCTGCACGCCGCCCTCGATCATCGCGGCCTTCAGGTGCTTCAGGTCGAGCTCCCGGTAGACGACGAGGCCGATGAAGAGCGCCGCCACCACCGCCATCGCCGCGCCCTCGGTGGCGGTGACGATGCCGCCGAAGATCGCGCCGAGGATGATCACCGGCAGCGTGAAGGCCCAGAACGCCTCGCGGAAGGTCTGGCGCACGCGGGCCCACTGGAACTTCTCCTCGATCGGCAGGTTGTAGCGGCGCGCGAACCAGTACGCCGTCCCCATGAGGCCGAGGCCGCCCACCACGCCCGGCACGATGCCCGCGACGAAGAGCTTCACCACCGAGGTGTTGGCCATCACCGCGTAGAGGATCATCGGGATCGACGGCGGGATGATCACGGCGAGCGTCGCCGAGGACGAGAGCACCGCCGCGGCGAGGGGCGCGGGGTAGCCCTTGCTCTTCATCGCGGGGATCAGGATCGAGCCGAGCGCCGAGACGTCGGCCACCGCCGAGCCCGAGATCTCCGCGAAGAAGAGCGAGGCTCCGATCGAGACCATCGCGAGGCCGCCGCGGATGAAGCCCAGCACCGCGCTCGCGAAGGCGATCAGCCTTCGCGAGATCCCCGAGGCGTTCATGATCGCCCCGGCGAGGATGAAGAGCGGGATCGCGATGAGCGGGAAGCTGGTCGCGCCGCTGTAGAGCGTGATCGGCAGGTCCGGCAGCGCGTCGAGGCCGTGCGACGAGACCATCGCCGCGACCGCGACGATGCCGAGCGCCACCGCGATGGGCACGTCGATGAGCACCAGGGCCAGCACGCACCCGAAGATGAGCAGGATGATCATTGCGAGGCGCTCCCCGCGATCGCCGGCCCGTGCAGGGCGCTCTTCAGGATGCCCGGGAGGGTGATGAGCTCCGCGGCAACGATCAGCACCGAGCTGATCGGCACCACCGACTGCACCCAGGCGATCGGCACGTTCGGCAGGCTCACCAGCGTGTCGCCCTCGAGCACGCCGAGCACCCGGTAGCCCATCCACCCCATGAGCAGGAAGAATCCGATGGTGAGGACCTCCGCCGCCACGCGGAAGGCGAGCTTCACGGGCGCCGGCATCAGCGCCATCAGCTCCGGGCACCCGATGTGCGCGCGCTTCACCGAGGCGAGCGCCGATCCGTAGAACGTGAGCCATGCGAGCAGGATCGACGCCACCTCGTCGTACCACACGAGCGCTTCCCCGAACGTCCGGTACAGCACGCCCAGGGTGACCTCGGAGAAGAGGATCGCCATCAGCCCGATGACGAGCCACTCCAGGGCCGCCTCGTAGGCGACCCGCACCCTCTCCAGATTCATGCGATCGCTTGCCTTACTTGCCGAGCTGGATGCAGCGGTCGATCACCTCTTTCGCGCCCGGGACCTCCTTCGAGAACTCCTCGTAGATCGGCTTGGAGGCGGCGATGAAGGCGTCCTTGTCCGCCTCGTTCACCTTGATCGTTCCCGCGGCCTTCATCTTGCTCAGCAGGTCCTCGTCCATCTTGGCGCCCGTTTCGTACACGTAGGGCTGCGTATCCTTCGCCGCCTGCTCGAGGATGTCCTGCACGTCCTTCGGCAGCTTCTTGAAGTGCTCCGTGCTCACGACGAGGTAGGCCGGGGTGTACACGTGGCCCGTGAGCGAGAGGTACTTCTGCACTTCATAGAACTTGCCGCTGTCGATCTGGGCGAGCGGGTTTTCCTGCCCGTCCATGACCCCCGTCTGGAGGGCCGTGAAGACCTCCGAGAACTTCATGGGCGAGGGATTGGCGCCGTAGGCCTGGAACATCTTCACGCGCCACTTGCCCTGCGGCACGCGCAGCTTGATGCCCTGCAGGTCCTCGGGCTTCACGATCGGGCGCTTGTTGTTGGTGATCTGGCGGAAGCCGTTCTCCCAGACGGCGAGGACCTTGTAGCCCTTCGCCTCGGCCGTGGGCTCGATCTTCGACCAGAAGACGTCCTTCTCGATCTTCTTCATGTGATCGCGGCTCTTCACGAGGTACGGCATCTCGAAGACGCCGAACATGTCCGCGATGGAGGACATCACCGTCGAGGGCTCCACCATGTCGATGGTGCCGAGCTTGAGCTTCTGCATCATCTGCTTGTCGCCGCCCAGGGAGCTCGCGCCGTACACCACGACCTTGTATCCCTTCGCCGCGAGCTTCGGGTTGGCGACCTCCGCGAAATGGTCCGCCGCGGCGCCGATGAGCGACCCCGGGTGTCCGACGTGCCCGAGCTTGATCTCGGTTTGCGCGAATGCGGGAACGGCAAGGGCGAGGGCCGCCGCGGCGAGCGCGGCGCGGAACGTGCTTACCTTCATGGGAGGTCTCCTCTGGTGTTGTGGCGTGGGCCGGCTTTGTATCGCTAGTTTAAGTCGTGTTGCGCATCGGCGTCGATTGACCGCGGTCAGGAAACTGTTGTGCCGGCGTATACAATGCGCTGGTCCAGGCCCGACGATGTCCGCCGCCGTTCCTCCCGCCAGCGCCTTCCGCCGCGACGCGACCGTGATCTCGCTCGTGGGATTCGCGCACGGCACCTCGCATTTCTTCCACTTCGTGATGCCGCCGCTCTTCCCGTGGCTCATGGGGGATTTCGGCCTCAACTTCACGCAGGTGGGCTCCGCGATGACGATCTTCTTCGTCGTCTCCGGCGTGGGCCAGGCGCTCGCCGGATTCGTGGTCGACCGCTTCGGCGCGCTGCGCGTGCTGTGCGGCGGCGTGGCGCTGCTTTCGGCGGGCGGCTTCGCGCTCGCGATGGCGGCGAGCTTCCCGATGGTGCTCGCGGCGGCGGCGATCGCGGGTCTCGGCAACTGCGTCTTCCATCCCGCGGACTACACGATCCTCAACCGGCGCGTCTCGGCGGCGCGGCTGGGGCACGCGTTCTCGGTCCACGGGCTCACGGGAAGCCTCGGCTGGGCGGCGGCGCCGGTGTTCGTGATCGCGCTCGCGCAGGCGTTCGGCTGGCGCACGGCCGCGGCGGGCGCGGCGGTGGTGGGCCTCCTCGCGCTCGCGTTCCTGTTCGCGAACCGCGCGCTCCTCGACGACACGGAGCTCCACGCGCCCGAGGCGCCGCGGCGCAGCGGCGGATCGTTCGCGTTCCTCGGCGTGGGCGTGGTGTGGATGTGCTTCGCCTTCTTCCTCGTCGCGGTGATGGCGTTCGGGGGCCTGCAGAACTTCGGCCCGCCGGTGCTCCAACGGCTCTACGGCATCACCCTCGCGCTCGCGACCTCCGGGCTCACCGCGTATCTCCTCGGGAGCGCGGCGGGCGTGGCGGCGGGCGGCTTCTTCGCTTCGAAGGGGGAACGGCAGGAGCGGCTGGTGGCGGCGGCGCTCGGCGCGGCGGCGCTCTGCTCGATCGCGCTCGCCTCGGGCGCCGCGCCGGCGTGGAGCCTCGTCGCGCTGATGGGCATGATGGGCTTCGGCGTGGGCTTCTCGGGGCCGTCGCGCGACATCCTCGTGCGGCGCGCGGCGACCAGCACCTTCGGCTCGGGCGCGTACGGCCGCATCTACGGGTTCGTCTATTCCGGCATCGACACGGGGCTCGCGATCGCGCCGATCGTCTTCGGCCTCTTCATGGACGCGGCGCGCTACGGCGCCGTGCTGTGGGGCGTGGCGGCGCTGCAGTGCCTGGCGATCGTCACGGCGCTGGGCGTGGGCTCGCGCTCGCGAAAGTGACGCGCAGGAACGGCTGCTCCACGTAGCGCCACGAGGCCCACGCGATCGCGAAGAGCAGCGCGAGGTAGGCGGGCAGCGCGAGGGCGCCGGGGAATCCGGGCGCGTACAGGTTCCAGAGCAGCAGCAGCGGGAAGTGATAGAGGTAGGCGGAATAGCTCACGCGCCCTGCGAAGGCGAGGGGCCCGCCGGCTAGGGCGCGCCATGCGAGGCCGGCCCGCGAGGTGGCCGCGAGCCCGAGCAACAGCGCGAGCGCGAGCGCGGACGGCATGCGCGCGAACTCCTTCGGCACCGGGAGGATGCCCAGGGCGGAGACGACCAGGACCGCGAGCGCGAGAAGCGTCGCGCCGAAGCGGGCGGCACGTTCCGTCCCGCCCGCGGCGCGTTCACTTCGTGCGAGCCACGCGCGTCCCAGGAGGATGCCGAGCGCGAAATGCGCCGCGAAGGCCGGAAGCTGGATCGCCAGCACCTCGCGCACCTTCGGCTCGGGCCACCGCCAGTGGCTTCCCAGCGCGAGGAGCGCCTCCACCAGGATGCGCAGGTCGTGGACCGTGTCCCACTGCCAGGCGAGGGCGATCGCGCACGCGGCAGCGAAAGCGCGCAGCGGCATGCGCACGAAGAGCGGCGCGACGAGCGGCAGCAGGAGGTAGAACTGCGCCTCCACGGCGAGCGTCCAGAGCGCGCCGTTCGCGCCGAGCGACCCGCTGGTGAGCGGCGTGGTGTTGTGGAGGAAGAGGCCGTGCGCCGCCACGTTCCAGAGGTCCACGTACAGGTCGCTGCGCCAGTACTTGCGCCCGTGCAGCAGCGGCATGACGAGGGCGAAGAGGAACAGGAGCTGCAGGTAGTAGGCGGGGACGATGCGGCGCGCGCGGCGCAGGTAGAAGGCGGCGGCGCAGGGCGGCGCGAGGCCCTGCCGCGCGTGGGCGAACCACGGCAGCGCGAGCAGGAACCCGGAGATGAGGAAGAAGAGGTCGACGCCGAGGTAGCCGTTCAGCGCGAGCGCCTCCAGCGCCGGCGCCTTCCGCAGCAGGCCGATCCACGGATCGTCGATGCCCGCGCCCGCGCGGAGCACGACGTAGTGGAACGCGACCACCCACAGCACCGCGACGCCGCGCAGTCCCTCGATCGGCGCGATGTACCCGATCTCCTCGCGCACGCCCTCGCGCATCAGAAGGGCACCCGCTCGGCGTAGCCGGTGAGCTCGAGGTAGCCGCGGCCGCCCGGCGCATGCTCGCCCGCGATGCGCACCGCGCCTTCCCAATAGAGCGTGCCGGTGCTTTCCCGGGCGTCGAGCTCCTGGTCGTCCATCAGCGGCTCGAGCGTCCAGCGCCGTCCCTCCACTTCCACGCGCATCGCGACGGGATAC
>DATIVM010000339.1:0-1842 GCA_035465975.1 Usitatibacter sp. | reverse complement strand
TTGGAGCTCGTGCCCATCAGCACGTACTTTCGGATGTTCACGAACGTGCGCCGCCCCTCGATCACCCCGCGGTGCAGCACGCCGAGGACGCGCTTGAGCAGGATCAGGTCCGCCGCCTCGCGCGCCACGTCCACCGCGTTGTGCACCGAGAGTCTCACGTCCGCGCGGTGCAGTGCCGGCGCATCGTTGATGCCGTCGCCGAGGAATCCCACCACGCGGCCGCGCGCGCGCAGCGCCGCCACGATGCGCACCTTCTGCGCCGGGTTCACGCGGCAGAAGAGCGTCGTCGCCCCGGCGCGCGCGGCGAGGGCCGCGTCGTCGAGGCGCGCGATGTCCGCGCCGTTGAGGACGCCGCGCACCTCGAGCCCGATGGAAGCGCACAGGTGGCGCGTCACCGCCTCGCCGTCGCCGGTGAGCACCTTCACCGCGACGCCGCTCGCGGCGAGCGCGGCGAGCGCCTGCGCGGCGCCGGCCTTGGGCGGATCGGCGAAGGCGGCGAAGCCGTCGAGGACGAGGCCGTGCTCGTCGTGCGCGGTGGCGTGGTCGCGATCGAGCTCGCGGTGGGCGACGGCGAGCACGCGAAGCCCTTCGGTGCCGAGCGCCTCGAGGCGCTCCAGGGCGCGCTTTCGCGCCTCCTCGTCGCAGGCGCGCGTCGCGCCGGCGGCGCCCGCGTACTGCGAGCACAGCCGCAGCATTTCCTCGGGCGCGCCCTTCACCACGAGCAGGCGCCGGGCGCCATGGCGAAGCAGCACCGCCAAGCGCCGCCGCTCGAAATCGAACGGCACCTCCGCGAGCCGGCTCCAGCCTTCCCGGGGCGGGGCATGGGCGGCGAGCGCCTCGTCGAGCGGCGTGAGGATGCCCGCCTGGAACGCGCTGTTGAGCGCGCCCATCTCGCGCACCGCGGCGCTCTCGTTCCCGTCGAGGTCCACGGCGCGCTCGAGGCGGATGCGCGCCTGGGTGAGCGTGCCGGTCTTGTCCGTGCAGAGCACGTCCATGCTGCCGAGGCCCTCGATCGCCGCGAGCCGCTTCACGATCACGTGCTCGGCGGCGAGGCGCAGCGCCCCGCGCGAGAGCGTGACCGAGAGGATCATCGGCAGCAGCTCGGGCGTGAGCCCCACGGCGAGCGCCACCGCGAAGAGGAACGACTCGAGGACCGGCCGGTGGAGCGCCGTGTTCACGAGCAGGACGAAGAGCACCATGAACGCGGTGAGCCGCATGATGAGCATCCCGAAGGCGCGCAGCCCGCGCTCGAAGCTCGTGGGCGGCGCCTCGGCCTGGAGGCTCAGCGCGATCTTGCCCATCTCCGTCGCGGCGCCGGTGCGCGTGATGCGCATGCGCGCCGTGCCGCTCACCACCGACGTCCCCATGAAGAGGTCCTCGGCGCCGTGCCGGTGCGCGCCGCGCGGGCGCTTCTCGACCGGGAAGGGCTCGCCCGTGAGCAGCGCCTCGTTCACGTGCAGGCCGTTCGCCTCGAGGAGCTCGCCGTCGCCCGGGATCACCGAGCCGGCGGCGAGCTGCACGACGTCGCCCGGGACCAGGCGATTCACCGGGAGCGAGACCGGATGCCCGTCGCGCAGCACCGTGGCGTGCACCTGCACGCGGCGGATCAGCGCCTCGGCGGCGCGCCCCGCGCGATGCTCCTGGACGAAGTCGATGACGACGCTCAGGAGCACCATCGCCGCGATGATCCCGAAGCTCGCGGTGTCGCCGGTGAACGCGGAGACCAGGCTCGCGACGAGGAGGATGACGATCAGCGGGTTGCGGAAGCGGCGCGCCACGTCGCGCGCGAGCGACAGGCGGCGCGCGGGCCGCAGCTCGTTCGGCCCGTGCCGGCGCGCGAGG
>DATIVM010000338.1:0-2841 GCA_035465975.1 Usitatibacter sp. | reverse complement strand
AATCCTGTGCGGGCGGGCATGGTGGACCATCCATCGCGGTATCAATGGTCCAGCTACGGCACGAATGCAGAAGGGCGCCAGTCGGACTTCCTCGTGCCGCATCCCCTTTATCTGGCCCTCGATGCGGACCCGGACGAGCGCCGGCGCCGTTACCGATCGCTGTTCGAGATTCCCGAGCCGCCTTCGGAGCTCCAGCGAATACGTGAAGCGGTCAATTCCGGCACGGCTCTCGCCCGCGAATCGTTTCTCACCGGGGTTGATGAGCCGACACGCATCAGAGCCTCGAAACGAACACGCGGACGGCCAGGCCAAAACGCGAAAGCGGAACCGAGCTGTTCCGCCTAAGAGAAAAAGGGGTCTGTCCCTAAGCCGCTTCGAGCGAGGTGCGGTAGGCCGATTCGGGCGCCCCGTCCTTCCACGGGATCTCGACGGGATACGGCTTCAGCAGGCAGTCGTCCGGCAGGCAGCGGATCGGCGCGAAATCGCGGTGCGCGATGTACTCCGGCCGCTTGAAGCGGCGGATGTGGTTCGAGACCGCGCAAAGGCTGAGGTACACCGAGACGCGGTTCCACGGCGAGAGGTTGGACGTGGACGCGTGCACCAGGCAGCCGTGGAAGAGGATCATCGAGCCGGCGGGGCCCTTGGGCGCCACGATGCCGCCGCGCTCCACGAGCTTGCGGATCGTCTCGTGGTTGATGGTCCAGAGCGGGTAGCTCGTGGTGCTCAGGTCGTGCTCGGCGTCGAGCACGCCGAGCTTGTGGCTGCCGGGGATGAACATGAGCGGGCCGTTGAACTCGTTCACCTCGTCGAGGAAGATCGCGACGTTCATCGCGCGCGCCTCGGGCATGAGGTCGTCGTTCTTCCAGGTGCCGTAGTCCTGGTGCCACTGCCAGACGTCGCCGTCGAAGGCCATCTTCCCGTTGATCTTGAACTGGTGCATGTAGACCTCCTCGCCGAAGACCTGCACCACCGGCTCCACCATGCGTGGATGGCGCGCGAGCCGCGCGAAGGGCTCGCTGTACATGTGCGCGGCGAAGTTGGTGCGCACCGCGTCGCTGCCCTTCTCGCGCACGTTCTCCGGGCGGCGCTGCGCGTAGAGCCTCGGCACCTCCTCGAGCAGCGGCTTCAGCTCCTCGGGGCTGAAGAGGCCGGGAAAGAAGAGGTAACCGTCGCGTTCGAACCGGTCGAGCTGCTCCGGGGTGAGCTTCATGGCGGGCTCCGGGAAAGGATGCTCCTATTGTGCCGCGAAATCGCGCCTCAGCGCTCGAGGAGCTCGGGGTCGAGCACGCAGCGCAGGGCCGTTTGCGGCCCCTTGCGGGCGAACCAGAAGATCGCGCCCTTGCGCAGGCCCAGGTCGCCGCGGACGCCGAGGATCCGCGCTGCCGCCTCGCCCAGCGCGGGCTGGTGGCCCACCACCACCACCGAGTGCCGGCCCTCGGGCCAGCCCGCCTCGCGCAGGATGTCGGCGGCGGAGGCGCCGGGGGAGAGCGCCTCGCGCTCCTCGAAGTCGAGTCCGAGCCCCTTGGCCGTCTGCACCGCGCGCCGGGCCGGGCTCGCGACCACGCGCCAGTCGTCGGAGACGTGCGCGCGCAGCCATTCGCCCATGCGCTCGGCCTGCTTGCGGCCGCGCTTCGTGAGGGCGCGCGCCATGTCGCCGCCGGCCGCCTCGTCCTCGGCCTCCGCGTGCCGCCAGAGGATCAGGTCCATCGTCGCACCTCCTTTCGAGCCGATCCGCCCTCACTCCGGCGCGGGCACCGGGCTCGCCCGCGCGCGCGTGGTGAGCGCGATCCCGGCGAGGATGAGCGCCATCCCGCCGACATGGAAGAGCCGGATGCGCTCCCCGAGGAAAATCCATGCGAGCAGCGCGCCGAAGAGCGGCATCAGGTGCATGAAGATGCCGGCGACGTTCGAGCCCAGCTCCGCGACGCCGCGGTTCCAGAAGATGTATCCGACGAACGAGGGAAAGATGCCGAGGTAGACGACGGCCGAGACGGTGGCCGGCGTGAGCTCCACGCGGCCGCCGAAGAACGCCATCTCGATCGCGGCGCACGGAACGAGCATCGCGAGTCCCACCCAGGCGCAGCACGTGAGGAGCGCGAGCCCCGGGAGCCCCGGCGGCTTGGTGCGCAGGAAGATCGTGTACGCGGCCCAGCACGCCATGCCCGCCAGCACCACGAGGTCGCCCCGGTTGAGCGTGAGCCGCGCGAGCACCGAGGGGTCGCCGCGCGTGAGGATCGCGAGCACGCCCGCGAGCGAGATCGCGACGCCGAGCGCCTGCCTGCGCGTGATCGTGTCGCGGTAGACCGCCCAGCCGAAGAGGATGATCAGGACCGGCACGGCGCTGTTCAGGATCACGCCGTTGGTCGCCGTGGTGTATTGCAGCCCGTAGTAGGAGAAGACGTTGTAGGGCCCGGTGCCCCACAGCGCGAGCCACGCGATGCGCCGCCACTCGCGGCGGATCACCGCGCGGTGCGCGCGGATCTGCGGCCAGGCGAAGGGCGTCATCACGGCGAGCGCCACGGCCCAGCGCGCCAAGGTGAGCGTGAACGGCGTCACGTGCCCGGCCATCGCGCGGCCGATCACCCAGTTGAGCGACCAGAAGAAGGCGGCGAGGCTGAGCAGCAGGTAGGGCGATGCGTGGGACGGGGCGGCGCGGCGCGGCATCGCGCGATTATAGGGGACGGACCTAGCCGAGCTCCCTCAGCGTCTGCATCGGCGGGGCGGCCACCGCGCGGCGCGTGCCCGCGAGGCCCGCCAGCGCGACGCCCGCGCCGCCCGCGAGGAGGCCCGCCACCGGCAAGGCCCAGTGGAACTCGTCGGGCACGCCGAGCACGCGGGCGG
>DATIVM010000337.1:0-6463 GCA_035465975.1 Usitatibacter sp. | reverse complement strand
GCGCGCCGCCTGGTCCTCGGGATCGTTGAGCTCCGAGAACCCGTTCGCGATCTCGCGCCGCGTGATGAAGAGCTCGAAGCGGTCGGTGATCGCCGGGTTCGCGTCGTTGGCGCGGGCGAGCGGCGACACGTCGGTGGGGTGCGCGACGATGAACGTCGGCTGGACGAGCTTCTCCTCGGTGGTCTGCTCGAAGAGCTTCAGCTGCAGGATCCCCACGCCGTCGGTCGGGAACACCTCGACGTCGAAAGGGGCGAGCGCCGCCTTGAGGTAGTGCGGCTCCGAGAGCGCATGCAGCGGATAGCCGGGGTTGTACTTGTGGATCGCCTCGGCCATGGTGAGCCGGTCGAACCTCTGCCCGAGGTCCACGGGCGCGCCCTGGTAGGTGAGGGACGTGGTCCCGAGCACCTTGCGCGCGCACTCGCGCAGCAGCTCCTCGGTGAGGTCCATCAGGTAGTGGTAGTCCTGGTAGGCCTCGTAGAACTCGAGCATCGTGAATTCGGGGTTGTGGCGCGTGGAGATGCCTTCGTTGCGGAAGTTGCGGTTGATCTCGAAGACCTTTTCCATGCCGCCCACCACGAGGCGCTTCAAGTAGAGCTCCGGCGCGATGCGCAGGTAGAGATCCATGTCGAGCGCGTTGTGGTGCGTGACGAACGGGCGTGCCGCCGCACCGCCGGGAATCGGCTGCATCATCGGCGTCTCGACCTCGAGGTAGCCGCGCGCGACGAAGAACTCGCGCATCGCCTGCACCAGGTTCGAGCGGATCTCGAAGGCGCGGCGCGCCTCCGGGTTCACGATGAGGTCGACGTAGCGCTGGCGGTAGCGCTGCTCCATGTCGGTGAGCCCGTGGAATTTCTCCGGCAGCGGCCGCAGCGACTTCGAGAGGAGGCGGATCTTCGCGGCCTGGAGGGTGAGCTCGCCCTTGTTCGTCTTGAAGAGCGTGCCCTCGACGCCGAGGATGTCGCCCAGGTCCCAGTGCTTGAACGCCTCGTGCGCCTCGGCGCCGGTCACGTCGTTGTTCACGTAGATCTGGATGCGCCCGCTCATGTCCTGCAGCGTCGCGAAGGACGCCTTGCCCATCACGCGCTTGAGGAGCATGCGTCCCGCAACGCATGCGGCGGGCTTCTCCTCCTCGAGCTGTTCCTTGGTCTTCTCGCCGTGCGCTCGCGCGAGGTCGGCCGCGAGGTCCTTGCGCCGGAAGTCGTTGGGGAAGGCCTGCCCCTGCTCGCGCAGCCGCGCGAGCTTCGCGCGGCGCTCGGCGATGATCTGGTTCTCGTCCTGGGGAGGCTCGCCGATGTTGTCATTCTTATCCTTGGACATCTCTACACTCCCTGCTTGAGGCTCGCGGTGATGAAGGGGTCGAGGTCGCCGTCGAGCACGGCCTGGGTGTTGCCCACCTCCACGTTGGTGCGCAGGTCCTTGATGCGCGACTGGTCGAGCACGTAGGAGCGGATCTGGTGGCCCCAGCCGATGTCGCTCTTGCTGTCCTCGAGCGCCTGCTTCTGCTCGTTCCGCTTGCGCAGCTCCAGCTCGTAGAGCTTGGACTTGAGCATCGCCATCGCCTCGGCGCGGTTGCGGTGCTGCGAGCGGTCGTTCTGCGAGGACACCACGACGTTGGTCGGCAGGTGCGTGATGCGCACCGCCGAATCGGTCCGGTTCACGTGCTGGCCGCCGGCGCCCGAGGCGCGGTAGGTGTCGATGCGCAGGTCCGCGGGGTTGATCTCGATCTCGATCGACTCGTCGACCTCGGGGTAGACGAACACGCTCGCGAACGAGGTGTGGCGCCGCGCGTTGGAATCGAACGGGCTCTTCCTCACCAGGCGGTGGATGCCCGTCTCGGTGCGAAGATAGCCGTAGGCGTACGGGCCGCTCACTTTGAGGGAGGCGCTCTTGAGCCCCGCCACCTCGCCCTCGCTCTCCTCGAGGAGCTCCACCTTGAAGCCGTGGCGGTCGCAGTACTTCGAGTACATGCGCAGCAGCATCTGCGCCCAGTCCTGCGCCTCGGTGCCGCCCTGGCCCGCGTTGATGTCCACGAAGCAGTTGTTCGGATCCATGGGATCGGCGAACATGCGGCGGAACTCGAGGTCGGCGACGAGCTTCTCGACGTCCTTCACGTCGCTTTCGACGGCGGCAAGCGTCTCGTCGTCGTTCTCCGCCTTGGCGAGGGCGAAGAGCCCGCCCGAGTCCCGGAGCCCGGTGTCGATGCGCTCGAGGGTGCCGACCGTCTCCTCGAGCATGCGGCGTTCCTTGCCGAGGTCCTGCGCGCGCTTCGCGTCGGACCAGATGTTCGGGTCCTCGAGCGTGCGCGCGACTTCGATCAGGCGCGACTTCTTGGCGTCGTAGTCAAAGATACCTCCGGAGCTCGGCCGCGCGGGCGGCCAATCCCTGGAGGTTGTTCTCGATGGCGTTGAGGCGGTCGGCTTCCATGCGGGCGGTCCGGAGAAAGGGGGAATTATACGGTGTATCACCCCGTGTTCCGGTGCGCACAAGCGCGCCGGAATGGCGTATAAGGCATGACGCACCCCGGGAGGCCCCATGAAAAACCAGAAGCGGCGTCTGTTGTCGGGAATCGAGATCGGCACGCTGGCGTGCAGCACGCTCGCCATCGCCTTCGGGCTCGCCTACGCCGGGGCCCAGCCGCACATGCTGGGAAGCCTCTTCGGCGTCGCGCCGGACCAGACCGTGGTGGTGAACGTCACCGACATCGGCAATCCCGACCTGCGCCGCGGCTTGCCGCCCGACCCGTGCATGGTCCAGCTCAAGCTCTTCGGCGCCGACGGCTCGATCGTCGCGCAGACCGGCTTCCTCAAGATCATGCCGGGCGCCTCGGTCTCGGAGGAGATCAAGTTCGACCAGTTGCTCCTCACCAGCCCGAAGAGCCTCAATTTCGACGGCAACCCGTCCGCCAACCGGATGCAGGTGCGGGTCGCTTCGTACGTGATCGGCGGAGACAGCGTCATCACGGACGGGATCAGCCACAAGGTGACGACCTGTCCCGCGTCCCAGTACAAGTTCCTGAAGCTCTCGACCGAGGTGTTCGACAACACCACCGGCCACACCACCTTCATGGTGCCGGCCGACTCAGCGCTGCCCGCGGTCCAGTAGCGCCGCGACCCGCGCGCGCAGGTAGCGGCCGGGCGCATCGCCGGCGAGGTCCTTTCCCAGATCGGCGAGCCGCGCGCGCGCGGCTTTCGCGTCGCCCGAGCGCAGGTCCGCGAGCAGCAGCTCCCTTGCCACCACGTCCGGGACCGGATCGCCGGACGCGCGCGCCATCCGCACGAGCGCTTCCCCGTGGCGCCGCACGTCCGCGTCGCGACGCAACGCCGCCGCCTCCAGGAAATCGATCCACTCGCGCACCTCCGCGGGTGCCCCCGCATAGCAGCGCGCGCCGCGCAGGTCCCCGACGATGTCGCGCACCGCTTGCGCGTCGAGGTCGGCGATCATCGCGTCGGCGAAGCGGCGCATCGCCGGGACCCAGACCGCCTGCAGCGTCCGCGGCTCGCACTGCGAGTGCAGCGAGCGCAGCGTCACCACGACCTCGAGCAGGCTGTTGGTGACGGTCCCGGGCGGCGGTCCGCGGCGCCCGTCCTGCCACGCGAAATATTCGGCGACCACCCGCGCCTGCGCCGCGCGATCCTGGATCGGGTAATGGGCGGACGCCGACGCGTCCGCGCCCGCCGCAGGCGCCGGCGCCAGCTCGCGGTTGATGTCGCCGATGCGCTCGAAGTCCGTGGCGTCCGAGCGCAGGAACCGGCGTTTCACCGCGTTCTGGTCCACGTAGGGACGGTAGTCGGAGTTCGCCGGCGATCCCGTTTCCGCGACGAAGCGCGCGAGCTCCCGCTTGTCGCCGATGCGCCGCAGCGCGATGTCGGCGGGCGAGCGCACGTCGATCGTCGCGAGCACGTCGCGCAGCGGCGACGATTCGAAGGCGCCCGGCGCGGGCGGCGGGACGCGACCGTGCGGCACCGCCGCGATGAGGATGTCGCCGCCGTTCGTGGCGTAGATCGCGTAGTCGTCGAACTGCGAGCCGAGCGCCTCGAGCACGGAGCCGAGGAGCGGCAGGTCGAACTCGTAGAGCTGCAGCCACTGCACGAAGAGCCCGCCCGGCTCGAGGTAGCGGCGAACCTGGCCGTAGAACTGCGCCGAGAAGAGGCTCGCCACGCCGCTCACCCAGGGATTGGACGGCTCCGACATGATGATGTCGTAGCGCGAGCGGTGGCGCGCGAAGAAGGTCTTCGCATCCTCGATGTAGACGTGGCTGCGCGGATCGTCGAAGGTGCGGGAGACGGCGCGGCCGAAGAGGCGCGCGCCGTCGACGACGGCCGGCTCGATCTCCACGGTGTCCACGCGCGCGAGCGACGGCGACTCGAGGAAGCTATGGGTCGTACGCCCGGATCCCATGCCGACCACCGCGACCGTCTTCGCGCCGGGATGCAGCAGCAGGGGCAGCGCCGCGGAAAGCACCATGGTGTAGTCGTCGGGCGTGGACGCTTTCGCGTCGTAGCTCGCGTCGACCTTGCCGTTGGTGAGGAGCGCGAGGAGCCCGGTCCGCGGATTGCGCGTCACGTCCACCGAAGCCGTCTTGCCGTCGCGGTGGAAGACGACGTCGTTCGGGTTGCGCGCGCCGCCGTACCGGAAGACGCTCGAGGCGAGGCGCGCCGGGTCGAGGCGCACCGCGGCCGCGACCGCGACCGCGGCCACGAGGAGCAGCGCGAACGCGGCGCGTTGCGGCAGCGCGAGCGGCCCGCGGGCGCGCAGCATGAGCCACGCGCCCAGCGCGATGTCCAGGGCGGCGCCGGCGACGATCACCTGCTTCAGGCCCCAGTGGGGCATCACCACGTGCACGGCGAGGAGGATGCCCGCGATCGCCCCGAGCGTATTGGCCGCATAGACGCGCCCGATGCCGGCCTCGCCCGAGCCGGAGCGCAGCAGGATCGCGGTGATGAGCGGAAGCGTCATCCCGGCCATGAAGGTCACGGGCAGCATCAGGGCGAGGCAGATGCCGTGCGAGGCGAGGTTGAAGAAGACGTACCCGCTGTCGTTGCGTTGCAGGGACGCGAGGATGTAGCTCATCCACTCGAAGCTCTGCCCGTAGACCGCGAGCGAGGCGACGGCGAGCGCGCCCATCGCGGCCTGGATCCACGCGAGCGTCCGGATCGGATCGGCGAGGCGCTCGATCCGCCCGCGGATGAAGAAGCTGCCGAGCGCGAGCCCGAGGATGAAAGCGGAGAGCATCAGCTCGAACGAATGGGTGGCCGCGCCCAGCACGAGCGTGAGCATGCGGATCCATCCGATCTCGTAGAGGAAGGACGCCGCTCCGGTGAGGAATGCCGCGGCGAGGAGGAGGAACGGCATTCCGGCGCGGCGCGCATCGACCGCGCGGTGCCACGAAACGGGCTGCGCCGGCCGGCTCCCCCGGGCCATGAGCCATACGATCGCCGCGAGGGCGAAGTTGACGAACCCCGCGGTGAGCAGCGTTCCCGGCAGCCCCACGGCGCCGATCAGCGCGAACCCGGAAACCAGCACGCCCACCGCCGCGCCGAGGCTGTTCGTGAAATAGAGCCAGGCGAGCGAGCGTCCCGGGATGGAGGCGTCGAGCCGCACCACGCCCGCGCTCATCAACGGGAAGGTCGCGCCGAGCAGCACCGACTGGGGCAGGATCGCGAGCGCCGCGAGGCTCCATTTCAGCGCGTCGATCGCGCCCGGCGATGCCAGCGCCGGGATCGCATGGTCGAACACCCACGCCTGCAGGCCGCGGAACGCCGGATCGAAGGCCATCGCGCAGACGCCGAGCATCGCCTCCACCCAGGCGTACGCCATGAGCGGGCGCTCGAGGCGCGGCGAGAGGTCGCCGGAGAGCCAGGCGCCCACCGCCATGCCGCCCATGAAGATCACCAGCACCAGCGTCTGTGCGTAGGCGGCGTGCCCGAGGAAGAGCTTGAGGTAGTGCGACCAGATGGACTCGTAGATGAGCCCCGCGAAGCCGGAAAGCGTGAAGAGGCCGTACAGCGCGATGCGCGTGCGGCCCGGGCTCATCGAATCGGCTCGGCGCGGCTCAGGCGCAATGCTCGACGACGAGCTGCAGGGAGGAGTTGCCCATGTATTCGTTCACGTCCAGCCGATACACGGCGTCGATCACGGCGGGCAGGGATTGGGCGGAGCCGAAGCGGATGGCGTCGAACCGGCGCCCGCCGGCGGCGAGGCTCAGCTTGAGGTGGCGCTCTCCCACGACGCGCTGCGCGTCCACCGCGAACGAGCCCTTGAAGCGGGGCTCGGGGAAGCCCTGTCCCCAGACGTGGCTGCGCAGCAATCGGGCGAAATCGAGGGTCATGTCGGCCGCCTCCAGCGCGCCGTCGCAATCGATGCGCTCGTCCAGGTCCGCCGGCGTGAGGCGCTCGCGCGCCACCGACTCGAACGCGGCGCGAAATTCCGCGAGCCCGGCGGCCGGTAGTGTACAGCCCGCGGC
>DATIVM010000336.1:0-3497 GCA_035465975.1 Usitatibacter sp. | reverse complement strand
GGCGGCGCCTACGCCGGCCACCAGATCGAGAAGAGCCGCAACAAGACCGTCACCCACCAGGTGATCGTGAAGATGGAGGACGGCAGGACGCGGCATTTCGACTACAAGGAGCCGACCCGCTTCCACATCGGCGACAAGGTGAAGGTTGTCGACCACAAGCTCACGCACCGGTAGGCTCCCGGCCCCGAGCACCGGCCCGCGGAGCGCGGGCCGGACGCCGTCGTGAACGATTCGCTCCTCCACGTCCTGCTCGTCGTCGTCCCGCTCGCGCTGGTCTCGCCCGTGCTGCTGGCGCTCGCCCGCGCGCGCCGCGCGGAGCACCGGGCGCTGCGCGAGGCGAGCTCCGCCCGCGACCGCCTGCACGACGCGCTCGAAGGCTCGAACCTCGCGGTCTTCGACTGGGACACCTCGGGAGGAAACAGCATCCACCTCAGCCCCACCTGGCCGGCGATGCTGGGCGGCGAGCCGGTCGAGACCCGCTACACCGCCCAGGAGCTCTTCGCCCTGATCCACCCCGACGACGTGAGGCGGGTGCGCGACGCGGCGGTCGATACGCTCAAGGGCCGCACCGAGCGCTACGACATCATCCATCGCGTGCGCCGCGTGGACGGCACCTACATCTGGGTCCACAGCCGCGGCAAGGTGACGGCGCGCGACTCCCGGGGATGGGCGCTGCGCTTCGCGGGCACCAACGCGGACATCACCGCGCGCGTGATCGCCGAGGAGCGCCTGAAGGAGCGCGAGAACCAGCTGCGCCAGCTCATCGACACCATGCCCGCGGCGATCGTGGTGTTCGGCACCGACGAGCGGGTGCTCTTCCACAACCGCGCCTACCTCGAGCTCACCGGGCTTTCCGCCGAGGCGGTGAACGGCCGGCGCATGAAGGAGGTCGTGGGCGAGTCGATGTACGGGGCGATCGAGCCCCACGTGCGCGCGGCGCTCGACGGGCGCACCGCGCGCTTCGAGCAGCAGGTGATGGATCCCATGGGCCGCACCGTGGACCTGGAAGTGGTCTACATGCCGCTTCGCGACTCGCACGGGCGGGTCACGGCGGCGATCACCGTGCGCTTCGACATCACGCGCCTCAAGGACCTGGACCGGATGAAGGACGGCTTCGTCGCGGTGGCGAGCCACGAGCTGCGCACGCCGCTCACCTCGATGCGCGGCTCGCTCGGCCTGCTGCAGGGCGGCGTCGCCGGCGAACTGAGCGACGAGGCCGAGGGCCTGGTCTCGATCTCGATGCATAATTGCGAGCGGCTGGTGCGGCTCGTGAACGACCTCCTCGACCTGGAGAAGATCACCTCGGGCCACGGCGCCTTCCGCATCGCCCTCCTCGACTGGCCGGCCGTGCTGCGGCAGGCGATCGAGTCGAGCCGCGGCTTCGTCGAGTCCTACGGCGTCTCGTTCGAGCTCGACCGGCCCACCGAGCTGCGCGTGCGCGGCGACGAGGACCGCCTCATCCAGGTGCTCTCGAACCTGCTCTTCAACGCCGCCAAGTTCTCCCCGCGCGGATCGGTGGTGACGGTGGGCGCGAAGCAGCTCGCCGACAGCTGGGTGCGCACCTCGGTGCGCGACCGCGGGCCGGGCATCCCCGAGCACTTCCGCAGCCGCATCTTCCAGCGCTTCGCGCAGGCCGACATGGGCGAGGACCGCCGAGCCGAAGGCAGCGGCCTGGGGCTCGCCATCAGCCGCGAGATCGTCGAGCGGCTGGGCGGGCGCATCGGCTTCGACGCCGCACCGGGCGGCGGCACGGTGTTCTGGTTCGACCTTCCCGGAACGACGGAGCTCGTGGCCGCATGACCGAACGGACCCTCGCGCGCATCCTCCTCGTCGACGACCAGCGCGACATCCGCTCGATCGTCGGCCTCGCGCTCGGCAAGATCGGCGGCTTCAAGGTGAAGGCGTGCGCATCGGGCGAGGAGGCGCTCGCGAACGCGTCCGAATTCGCGCCCGACCTGCTGCTGCTCGACCTCAGCATGCCGGCGATGGACGGCGTCGCGACGCTCAAGGCGCTGCGCGAGCGCGGCCTCTCGGCGCCGGCGGTGTTCTTCACCGCGCGCCTCAACCCGAAGGACGTCGATCGCTACCGGGAGCTCGGCGTGCTCGGGGTGATCCCGAAGCCGTTCGACCCGCTCAAGCTCGGCGCGCAACTGCGCGAGCTGTGGAAGCAGCAGGGAGAATCGAAGGCGGACTAGGCGGCGCGCCGCGCCTCGAGGTCGTGCTCGGTCGCGCCGGTCACCTCGACGCGGACGATATCGCCGGGCTTCGCGCCCCTCGCTCCGGAAACGCGCACCACGCCGTCGATCTCGGGCGCATCGGCGGCGCTGCGGCCCACGGCACGCGTGCCCTCCACCCCGTCCACCAGCACCTCGAGCGTGCGGCCCACCTTCGCGGCGAGCTTCTCGCGGCTGATCGCCGCCTGCAGCTCCATGAAGCGCGCGCGCCGCTCCTCCTTCACCTCCTCGGGCACCGCCCCCGGCAGCTCGTTCGCCTTCGCGCCCGCCACGGGCGAGTAGGCGAAGCAGCCGACGCGGTCGAGGCGCGCCTCGCGCAGGAACGCGAGCAGCTCCTCGAACTGCGCCTCGGTCTCGCCGGGAAAGCCGACGATGAAGGTGGAGCGCAGCGTGATGTCGGGGCACGCGGCGCGCCACGCGGCGATGCGCTCGAGATTCTTCTCCGAGCTCGCGGGGCGCTTCATGAGCTTCAGGATGCGCGGGCTCGCATGCTGGAAGGGGACGTCCAGGTACGGGAGGATGCGTCCCTCGGCCATGAGCCCAATCACCTCGTCGACGTGCGGATAGGGATAGACGTAGTGCAGGCGCACCCACGCGCCGAGCGAGCCGAGCGCGCCGCAAAGCTCCGTCATGCGCGTCTTCAGCGGCCGTCCGCCCCAGAAGCCGGTGCGGTACTTCACGTCGACGCCGTAGGCGCTCGTGTCCTGCGAGATCACGAGGAGCTCCTTCACGCCGGCGGCGACCAGCTTCTGCGCCTGCGCCATCACCTCGCCCACGGGGCGGCTCACGAGGTCGCCGCGCATCGACGGGATGATGCAGAACGTGCACCGGTGGTTGCAGCCCTCGGAGATCTTGAGGTAGGCGTAGTGGCGCGGCGTGAGCTTGATGCCCTGCGGGGGCACGAGGTCGGTGAACGGATCGTGCGGCCTCGGCAGGTGCGCGTGCACGTGCGCCATCACCTCGTGCGTGGCTTGCGGGCCGGTCACCGCGAGCACGCTCGGGTGGGTCTTCTCGACGATGTCGCCCTGGGCGCCGAGGCAGCCGGTCACGATCACCTTGCCGTTCTCCGCCAGCGCCTCGCCGATGGCATCCAGCGACTCCTCCACCGCACTGTCGATGAAACCGCAGGTGTTCACCACCACCAGCCCGGCGTCTTCATAATCGCCGGTGATTTCGTAACCCTCGGCACGCAGCCGGGTAAGGATAAGCTCGGAATCGGCCGTCGCCTTGGGGCAGCCTAGGGACACAAAACCGACACGGGGA
>DATIVM010000335.1:0-11246 GCA_035465975.1 Usitatibacter sp. | reverse complement strand
CCGCACCTCGAACGATTCGAATTCGCCCGCGGCCTCGCTCACGTCCACGTCCTCCACGCGCGATGCGGGAGGGCCTCGCTGCGCCCATTCGACCAGCGCGTCGATCGCGGCCGGCGTTCCCTGCGCCAGCGCCTCCACGCTGCCGTCCGCGCGATTGCGCACCCAGCCGCTGATCCCGAGGCGCACCGCCTCCCGCACCGTGGCGAAACGATAGCCCACGCCCTGCACGCGGCCCCGCACCACGAGGCGGACCGTCCGGCGCGACTCACTCATCGCCGTGCACCCTTCCGCGCAGCTGCTTCTTCCCCGCGCGCAGCTTCTTGCCCTCCAGCCGGCGCTTCCTCGCGCCCGCGGTGGGCCGCGTGGGGACGCGCTTCTTGGGGACCCGGTTGAGGCGCTCGAGGCGCTCGACGAGGCGCCGGAAAGCGGTCTCGCGGTTGCGCACCTGCGAAGGCGAATCCTGGGCGATCACCACCACGCCGGAAGGCGGGTGCACCAGGCGCAGCGCCGACTCCGTCTTGTTCACGTGCTGCCCGCCCGGCCCGCTCGCGCGGAACACCTGCACCTCGACCTCGCGCTCGAGGAGGTCGCGGTCCAGCGAGTAGGGCGGAGGGCGCTGCGGCTGGCGTGCGGGCATGGAGATCTCGTGCGTCGATTACACCTGTATTGCGCGGGCGCCCCGGTTTGTGAACGCGGTCACTGGCGCCGCGTCGCGCCCGCGCGAGCATGGTGCCGTTCGCGGGGCTCACGGTCCGACCCCGCGAATTTTCCCGCAAGGCGCACTTGCGAGCGCCCGCCGGAGGGGTCCGGCGGGCGTTTTTTTTCGCGTGCGGCGGCTACTTGATGCGCATCCCCGGCTGCGCGCCGGAATCCGGCGCGAGCAGGTAGATCGCGTTGCCGTCGCCGGCGGCGAGCACCATGCCCTGCGATTCGCCGAAGTGCATCTTGCGCGGCGCCAGGTTCGCGACCATCACCGTGAGGCGACCCACCAGCGCCTTCGGGTTGTACGCCGAGCGGATGCCGGCGAACACCGTGCGGTTCTCGATCCCGATGTCGAGCGTGAGCTTGAGCAGCTTGTCCGCGTCGGCCACCAGCTCGGCGTCGACGATGCGCGCGATGCGCAGGTCGATCTTGCCGAAATCGTCGATCGAGATGGTCTCGCCCACCGGCAGGATCACCGGGGGCTTGGGCGGCTCGACCGGCTCGAGCTTGAATTCCGCCTCGCCGCCGGCGGCCGCGCCCTTGGCCGCTTCCGCCGCGGCCGGCTTCGCCGCATCGGCCTTGGCTTCCGGCTCGAGCAGCTGGTCGATCTGCTTCGGGTCGATGCGCGAGATCAGGTGCCGGTACGGCTGGACCTTGTGGCCGGGCTTGAGCGGGTTGGCGACGTCTTCCCAGGTGAGCGGCTTCGCGAGGCCCAGGAACGCCTCGACCTCCTCGGCCATCTTCGGCAGCACCGGCTTGAGGTAGATGGTGAGGATGCGGAAGAGCTCGAGGTAGAGCGTGCAGAACCACTGCAGCGCCGCGTCCTGGCCGCTCTCCTTGGCGATCTCCCAGGGCTTCTGCTCGTCCACGTACTGGTTCACGCGGTCGGCGAGGAACATGATCTGGCGGATCCCCTTGCCGAACTCGCGGGCGTCGTAATCCGCGGCGATCGCGTCGGCGAAGCTCCGCACCTCGAAGAGGATGGAGGGCGCCTGGTCGTCGTCGGGCGCCGGGGCGGCGAGGTTGCCGCGCATTTTGTAGCGCAGCTCCCGCACCGCGGAGAGCGGCTCCTCGGTGAGCGCTCCGCCGAAGCGCTTGGCGATGAAGCCCGCGGCGCGGCTCGCGATGTTCACGTACTTGCCGACGAGGTCCGAGTTCACCCGCGCGAGGAAGTCGTCGGGATTGAAGTCCAGGTCCTCGACGCGGGCGTTGAGCTTGGCGGCGAGGTAGTAGCGCACCCACTCGGGGTTCAGGCCCAGGTCGATGTACTTCTGCGGGCTCACCGAGACGCCGCGCGACTTGGACATCTTCTCGCCGGAGAGCTGCAGGAAGCCGTGCACGTACACGTTGTCCGGCACCTTCCGGTCGGCGAACTTGAGCATCGCCGGCCAGAAGAGGGTGTGGAAGTAGATGATGTCCTTGCCGATGAAGTGGACCTGCTCGAGCTTCGGGTCCGCCAGGTACTTCGCGAAGTCCTGCCCCTTCTTCTCGAGCAGGTTCTTGAGCGAGGCGAGGTAGCCGATGGGCGCGTCCAGCCAGACATAGAAGTACTTGCCCGCCGCGCCGGGGATCTCGATCCCGAAGTAGGGCGCGTCGCGCGTGATGTCCCAGTCGTTGAGGCCGCCGTCCAACCACTCGCGGACCTTGTTCGCCACCTCGGGCTGCAGGCGCCCGTCCTGGGTCCAGCTCTTCAGGAATGCGACGCAGCGCGGGTCCGAGAGCCTGAAGAAGAAGTGATCCGACTTCTTGAGCACGGGCTTCGCGCCAGTGAGCGTGGAGTACGGATTCTTCAGGTCCGTGGGCGCGTAGACCGCGCCGCAGTTCTCGCAGGAATCGCCGTACTGGTCCTTGGCGCCGCACTTCGGGCACTCGCCCTTGATGTAGCGGTCCGGCAGGAACATGCCCTTCACCGGGTCGAAGAACTGCTCGATCGTCTTCGTCTCGATGAAGCCCGCGGCGCGCAGGGACTCGAAGATCGCCGCCGAGAGCTCGCGGTTCTCCGCCGAGTGCGTGGTGTAGAAGTTGTCCCAGCTGATGCCGAAGCGCTGGTAGTCGCGGCGATGGGACTCCGCCACCTTCGCGATCAGCTCCTCCGGCGTCGTCCCCTCGGCCTCCGCCTTCAGCATGATCGGCGCGCCGTGCGTGTCGTCCGCGCAGACGAAGGTCACGCGATGCCCCTGCAGCCGCTGGAAGCGCACCCAGATGTCGGCCTGGACGTACTCCATGATGTGGCCGATGTGGAACGGGCCGTTGGCGTAGGGAAGCGCCGTGGTGACGAAGAGCTTGCGGGGCATGAATTGGGGGATCGGCAGGCTCCGCGATGATAGCAAATTGCTTTAAGATTCCATGTTCTCTCTCCCGATTTTCCGCCCCCTCCCATGGCCGCCACCGAGAACGAAATCCTGTCCGCGCTTTCCGAGCTGATCGACCCGGTCACCGGCCGCAACTACGTCGAGTCGAAGAGCGTGAAGAACGTGAAGGTGGAGGGCGACCGCGTATCCCTCGATGTGATCCTCGGCTATCCCGGGCGCGGCGTCCTCGAAACGGTGCGCCGCCAGGTGGCCGAGCGCCTGCAGAAGGTCCCCGGCGTCGCGCAGGCGAGCGTGAACGTCGCCTCGAAGATCGTCTCGCACGCCGTGCAGCGCGGCGTGAAGCTGGTCCCGGGGATCAAGAACATCATCGCCGTCGCCTCGGGCAAGGGCGGCGTCGGCAAGAGCACCACGGCGGTGAACCTCGCGCTCGCGCTCGCCGCGGAGGGGGCCTCGGTCGGCATGCTCGACGCGGACATCTACGGCCCCTCCCAGCCGCTGATGCTCGGCATCACCGGGCGGCCCCAGTCGCGCGACGGCAAGACCATGGAGCCGATGGAAGGCCACGGCATCCAGGCGATGAGCGTGGGGTTCCTGATCGAGGCGGATACGCCCATGGTGTGGCGCGGCCCGATGGTCACCCAGGCCCTGGAGCAGCTCCTCACCGAGACCAAGTGGCACGACCTCGACTACCTCGTCGTGGACCTCCCGCCGGGCACGGGCGACATCCAGCTCACGCTCGCCCAGAAGGTGCCGGTCACCGGCGCGATCATCGTCACCACGCCCCAGGACATCGCGCTCATCGACGCCCGCAAGGGCCTCAAGATGTTCGAGAAGGTCGGCATCCCGATCCTCGGCGTGGTCGAGAACATGGCGATCCACATCTGCTCGAACTGCGGCCACGCGGAGCACATCTTCGGCTCCGGCGGCGCGGAGAAGATGTCGAAGGACTACGGCGTCGAGGTGCTGGGGAGCCTGCCGCTCGACATCCGCATCCGCGAGCAGGCCGATTCCGGCAAGCCCACGGTCGTCGCCGATCCCGAGGGTCCGGTCGCCGCGATCTACCGCGACATCGCCCGCAAGGTGGCCGCGCGCATCGCGAAGCAGGCCGAGGACCGCTCGGCGGTGTTCCCGAAGATCGTCATCCAGCACGATTAGATCAACGCCAATCACCGAATAACATCGGGGCGATCGTTGGGGCGGACGACAAGTCGCCGCTCAACTCCTCGAGCAGGGCGCGCCGAGGCCCTGACAAAGTCGCCACACAACTCCAAGGGCAGGGGCCATGAGCATCAAGAGCGACAAGTGGATCCGCCGCATGGCGCAGGAGCACCGCATGATCGAGCCGTTCGAGCCCGGGCAGGTGCGCTCGGTCGACGGCAAGCGGATCGTCTCCTACGGGACGTCGAGCTACGGCTACGACATCCGCTGCTCGGACGAATTCAAGATCTTCACCAACATCAACTGCACCATCGTCGACCCGAAGGAGTTCGACGAGAAGTCGTTCGTGGACTTCAAGGGGCCGGTGTGCATCATCCCGCCCAATTCCTTCGCGCTCGCGAGGACGGTGGAGTACTTCCGCATCCCGCGCAACGTCCTCACCGTATGCCTCGGCAAGAGTACCTACGCCCGCTGCGGGATCATCGTGAACGTGACGCCCTTCGAGCCCGAATGGGAGGGCTACGTCACGCTCGAGTTCTCGAACACGACGCCCCTCCCGGCCAAGATCTATGCGAACGAGGGCGTGGCCCAGGTCATCTTCTTCGAGTCGGACGAGGTCTGCGAGACGTCCTACGCCGATCGGGGGGGCAAATACCAGGGCCAGAAGGGCGTGACGCTGCCCAAGATGTGACCTGCGTCACAAGGGCGGAACCTGCCGTCGCGATTGGCGACAAAAAAGTTCCAACGGGCCGGTTCTTTTGCCCTATACTTCGCGCAATTTTTTTCCGCCGGCGGCCGCGGCGAGACGCGGCGCCGCAGGACGAGACCCCGCGAGGGGATATGAAGGAGGTCATCATGACAGGAGCGAGGAACTCGGGCGGGCTGCCGCTTCGCACCCGGGCCGGCGCGCGCGCCGTGCCTACCGCCACCTTCTCCCGTCGACAGAAACGCCGATGCCCCGAACCGCCACTGTAAAACGGCTGCGTCCGCAGCCGGAGTTCCCCCTCGATTCCCATCCGGAAGTCAGCCTCGACTTCACGCGCGTCAAGCAGTACCTCGCGAGGCATCCCTACAAGAAGCCGGTCCTCCTCGTCGACCTGGACATCGTCCGCGCCAAGGCGCGCCGTTTCCGCGCGGCGCTCCCGCGCGTGCGGCCGCACTTCGCCGTCAAGGCGAACCCCGATCCGCGCGTCCTCAAGGCGCTGATCCAGGAAGGCTGCGGCTTCGAGATCGCCTCGATCGCCGAGCTGGACCTGCTGCTCTCCCTGGGCGTGCCCGTCGCCGAGATCTTCTACTCCAACCCGATGAAGTCGCGCGCCTACCTCGAGTACGCGGCCGGCAAGGGCGTGGAATGGTTCGTCGTCGACAGCGTCGAGGAGATCCGCAAGGTTCAGTCGGTCAAGGCCGACGCGAAGATGTACCTGCGCATCGACGCGCCGAACATCGGCAGCGACTGGCCGCTCGCCGGCAAGTTCGGCGCCCACATGAACGACGTGCCCGAGCTCATCCAGGCGGCGGTCGACTGCAAGGCGGATCTCGCGGGCGTCACCTTCCACGTGGGCTCGCAGTGCCTGAACCCCGAGAACTGGCGGGTGGGCATGGAGCGCGCGCGCAAGGTCTTCGCGGCGATGCGCGCCGTGGGCCTCAATCCGCGGCTCCTCAACCTGGGCGGCGGCTACCCGGTGCGCCACGTGAAGCCGATCCCCTCCATCGAGACCATCTCCGAGGTGATCAACAAGGAGCTGCGCCATTTCGGCCCCGAGGTGCAGGTGATCGCCGAGCCGGGGCGCTACCTCGTCTCGGACGCCGGCTACTTCATCTGCCGCGTGGTGGGCACGGCCACCCGCAACAACCAGCGCTGGATGTACTGGGACGCGGGCGTGTTCGGGGGCGTGATCGAGACGACGGAGGGCCTGCGCTACACCATCTACACGGAGCGCGACGGCGAGCCGATCGCCTGGAACGTGGCGGGCCCCACCTGCGACTCCGTGGACGTGGTGATGCGCGACGAGCTCCTTCCCGCCGACCTGCAGGAAGACGACATGATCTTCATCAAGAACGCCGGCGCCTACACCACGGCCTACGCGAGCAACTTCAACGGCTTCCCGCTGCCGGAGGTGGCGACCCTCGGCGGTTAGGGGGACTGACCCCGGTTGCCGGGCGTCAGCGATTTTTTCAAAGAGGGTCTGTCCCCCGTGCCGACGCCTTTCATTCCGGCCGATCCGCAGTTCGAGGCGCGCACCCGCGCGAGCTTCGCGCGGCAGGGCATCATGTCCCACCTGGGTGCGGTGCTCGAATCGGTGGAGCCGGGGCGCGTGACGATCGCGCTGCCGTTCCGCGCGGAGCTTTCCCAGCAGCACGGCTTCTTCCACGCCGGCGTCATCTCCACGATCGCCGATTCCGCGGGAGGGTACGCCGGCTTCACCCTCTTCCCGCCCGATGCCGCCGTGCTCACGGTGGAGTTCAAGGTGAACCTCATCGCGCCGGCCGACGGCGAGCGCGCCCTGGCGGTGGGCGAGGTGATGCGCAGCGGGCGCACGGTGACCGTGTGCCGGCTCGACGCGTGGGTGGAGAAGGCGGGCCGCCGGGCGCACTGCGCGACCGGCCTGCAGACGCTCATGTGCCTCGTCGGCCGGGGACTGCGCGACTAGTGGCGCAGGATTTCTGGGCCTCCAGCGGCTATCGCCTGCTCGAGCGCGGCCCCGGCGGCTTGCGCGCGACCGACGCGTGGCTCGCGACCTTCACCGGCCGAGAGGAGCTGCACCCGCCCGCCGAGGCGGGTCCGCGCGAGCGCGCGCTGCACGCGCGCCTCGCGGCGCAACCGCGCGCGACGGTGCGCGAGGCGGAGCTCGCCGCCCTCGAGGACGCCGACGCGCGCGAGAACTGGCGCGAGTTCCTGCGCTTCCGCGCCCGCGTCCTGTCGCACGCGACGCTCGAGGACTGCTACCGCGCGCTCTTCGCGGACGGCGTCGACGTCGCCCCGGTGTTCGTGGACGCGCTGGCGAGGGCGATCGCGCGCGCCATGCTCGAGGGCACCGAGGACGCGTGGCTCTGCCGTGCCGCCGAGTTCCTCTTCAGGCGCCAGCGCGTCGCCGCCGAATCGGGTCGGCTCCTCGCCGCCGATGCGGCCACCATCGAGGCCTACGCGCAGACCGGCGGCTTCGGCTCGGTGGGGCGGCTGCTCCGCTCGCAGGGCACGTCGACCGCGGCGGTGAAGATGGACGTGCTCACGCGCGAGAACGCGCCGTTCTATTTCCTGCGCGACGAGCTGTACGGCTTCGTCCTCGACATCACCTCGGGCGGGGAGGGCGCGGCGGCGCTCGCACGCGTGCTCGAGCGCTGGATAGCCCGGCTGGCGGGGGTCGCCGTCACGATCGAGCCCGTCGAGCGGGTGGAGGATGCACGTTGGCGATGGCACGTGGGCCTCGATGCCGATTCCACCGCGATCCTCAACGCGCTGTACCGCGGCGAGGCGGTGCCCGCGGAGGACCTGGAGCGATTGCTGCTGCTCTTCCGCCTCGAGTTCCGCGACGCGGCCGATGCCGATCCGGCGCTCGCCGGCCGCCCCGTGTACCTCGGGCTCGCCTGCCGTCCCGACCGCACGCTCCGGATGAAACCCCAAAACCTGCTCGCGAACCTTCCCCTTTCGCCCGCGGCGCCCACGGCGCGCGGGTAGAGTGGACCGGAGAGGAGCCCCGCGCCATGACCACCGCTTTGCAAGACACCTCCAGCTACATGCTCAGCGAGGAAATCGAGATGCTGATGGCGGAACGCTCGCGCCTGTTGCGCGTCGCCGGCGCCGCGGCGCAGTTCGTCGCCGTGATGGAGAGCCGCAGCCTGCCCGAGCAGGTCGCGACCGAGGCCGAGATCCTCGCCGAGAGCGTGAACGCGCTCCCCGAGGACACGCTGAGGGACGCGCTCTCCGCCATCACCCGCAACCCCGCCGCCTGAGGAGCCGAGCCGATGAACCCCGACGCGTTCAACATGAGCATTCGCAAGTTCCTGAAGAGGGTGGGCGTCCATTCGCAGCGCGAGATCGAGGCCGCGGTCGAGCAAGGCATCAGCTCCGGGAAGCTGAAGGGCTCGGAGAGCCTGCCGGTCAAGATGACGCTCACGCTGGGCGGCACCGAGCTCAACGTCACCTTCGACGACAAGATCGAGCTGGAGTGAACGACGCGTCCGTTCCGGTCGGCGTGACCTACGCCGACATCGAAGCGGCGGCGCGGCGCCTCGAAGGCGTCGCGCACCGCACGCCGGTCGCCACCTCGCGCCAGTTCGACGCGCTCGCGGGCTGCCGCGCGTTCTTCAAGTGCGAGAACCTGCAGCGCATGGGCGCGTTCAAGTTCCGCGGCGCCTACAACGCGCTCGCCGCGCTCGGCCCCGAGGAGCGCCGCCGCGGCGTGGTCGCCTTCTCCTCGGGCAACCACGCGCAGGCGGTGGCCCTCGCCGGGCGCCTGCTCGGCATCCCGGCGACCATCGTGATGCCCGCCGATGCGCCCGCCGTGAAGGTGGCCGCGACGCGCGGCTACGGCGCGGAGGTGGTGTTCTACGACCGCGCCGCGGGCGAGAGCCGCGAGGCGGTCGCCGAGCGCGTCTCGCGCGAGAAGGGCGCGACGCTGATCCCGCCCTTCGACCACCCGCACGTGATCGCGGGCCAGGGCACGGCGGCGAAGGAGCTCTTCGAGGACGTGGGCGAGCTCGACTTCCTGTTCGTGTGCACCGGCGGCGCGGGGCTGCTCTCCGGCTGCGCGATCGCCGCGAGCCGCCTCTCGCCGAAGTGCCGCGTGATCGGCGTGGAGCCCGCGGCGGGCGACGATGCCGCGCGCTCGCTGCGCACGCGCACGCTGCAGCGCGTGGAGAACCCGGTCACCATCGCCGACGGCGCGCGCACCCAGTCGCTCGGCGCCATCACCTTCCCGCTCGTGCTGCGCCACGTGCACGACATCATCACCGTCACCGACGAGCAGATCGTCGAGGCCATGCGCTTCCTCTGGGAACGCATGAAGCTGGTCGTGGAGCCCACGGGCGCGCTCGCCACCGCGGGCGTCCTGTCCGGCGCCGTGGACGTGCGCGACGCGCGCGTCGGCATCATCCTTTCGGGGGGCAACGTGGACCTGAAAGCGGCGGCATCCCTCTTCGCTTGACGGCGCAGCCCACGCTCGGCGGCGCGGTCCCGCGCCGCGGCAACGCGGCGCTCGCCGCCTCGGGCCGCGCCGTGCTGCGCCTCCTCGGCTGGCGCATCGAGGGCGACATCCCCGACATCCCGAAGATGGTGATCGCGGTCGCCCCGCACACCTCGAACTGGGACTTCGTGGTCGGGGTCGCGGCCATGTTCGCGCTCGACCTGCGCCTGTCGTTCCTCGGCAAGCACACGCTCTTCCGCGGCCCGTTCGGCGCGCTCTTCCGCTGGATGGGCGGCATTCCCGTCGACCGCTCGAGCCCGCAGGGGGTGGTCGCCGAATGCGTGCGCGCCTTCGCCGCTTGCGAGCGCCGCGTGCTCGCCATCGCCCCGCAAGGCACGCGCAAGGGCAGCGGCCGCTTCCGCAGCGGCTTCCTGCACATCGCGCGCGGGGCGGGCGTGCCCGTGGTGCTCGCCGCGCTCGACTACGGGTCGCGCCGCGTGCGCATCGGGCCGGTGATGCATCCTTCGGCCGACGTCGAAGCGGACCTCGCGCGCGTGGAGGCGCATTTCGCGCCGGTTCGCGGCAAGCGCATGCGGCGCATGGAAGCCCCGCACGGCGACTTATAATCGGCGCTCCATCCGGAGCGCCGCTTGGATCTCCTCGCCCTTCTCGTCAGCCTCCTCGCGCAGCACGCGTATCCGCCGAAGGCGCGCCAGCCGCTGCTCGCCTTCTACGGGCGCGTATGCCTTTCGGCGGCGAACCGGCTCAACGCCGGCGACCGCAACTCGGGGCTCGTCGCGTGGTTCGTGCTGATGGCCGCGGTGCTCGTGCCGGCGGCCCTGGTGACGGCCGCGGCCTCCGCGATCCACCCCTTCGTGCTGTGGATCCTCGACATCGTGGTGCTCTACGCGACGCTGCGCTTCCTCAACACGGTGGGCGAGCTGGGAGCGGTCGAGAAGCGCCTGCGCGACGGCGACCTCGCGGGCGCCGCGAGCCGGCTCGCGCAATGGCAGGGACGCTCGCTCGAGGCCGACGACCCCGGGAGCGTCGCGCGGCTCGCGGCGGAGCAGGCGCTGCGCGAGGCGCACCAGGGCGTCTTCGCCCCGCTCTTCTGGTTCCTGGTGCTGCCGGGGCCGATCGGCCTCGTGCTCTATCCGCTCGCCTTGCGCGCCGCGCAGAGCTGGGAGCACCTGGTGGATCCCGAGGAGCGCGATTTCGGCTGGTTCGCGGCGCGCGCCTTCCATGCGATCGACTGGATCCCGCAGCGGCTCACCGCCTTCGCCTTCGCCGTGGTCGGCGACTTCGAGGACGCGATCTACTGCTGGCGCTCGCAGGCGGCGGCGTGGGCGCGGTCCGAGGAGGGCATCGTCCTCGCGAGCGGCGCGGGCGCCCTGGGCGTGCGTCTCGGCGAGCCGGTCTCGGCGAGCGGGAGCGTGGTCGTGCGTCCCGCGCTCGGCGTCGGGGAGGGGGCGCGCGAGGACGCGCTCGCGAGCCTCGAGGGCCTGCTCTGGCGCGCGCTCGCCCTTTGGTTCATCGTGTTCCTCCTCGAGGCCGCGCTCGCCTTGCGCTGAGGCGCGCCGCCGCGCCGGGCCTGCGCCGTTTTCCGCGTTCCTGCGCGAGGGGGCGGCGGTCTCCCCCGGCACGCGGAAGGGCCTTGCGAAAGTGCTAGGCTGGACCCATCTCCGACTGTTGACGGAGGTGAATCCCATGCCCGCAACCCGACCGGCCGCCGTGGCCGGCAGCTTCTATCCCGGAGATCCCTCGGCCCTCGCCGCCGAGGTGGCGAGCTACCTCGCGGCCGCGACGCCGCGGGACGAAGGGTCGCCGCCGCCCAAGGCGATCATCGCGCCGCACGCGGGCTACATGTACTCCGGTCCCATCGCCGGCGCGGCCTACGCGCGCATCGCGCCGCTCGCGGGCACCGTCGAGCGGGTCGTGCTCGCGGGACCCG
>DATIVM010000334.1:0-4723 GCA_035465975.1 Usitatibacter sp. | reverse complement strand
TTTCGCCCGGGAGCGGGATGCGGTGCGCGCGCGGCCCTTGGCCCGTTTCGCGGTCCGGTGGCTGGCGCCGGCACGCTTCGCGCCGGCGGTGCGGCCGCGGGCCTTGCCGCGGGCGGCGCCGGCGGGCACGCCGTACGCCTGCAGCCGGTCGTTCAGCTCGCGCACCTGCCGCGCCAGCTCGTCCACCTGGTCGGCGGTGAGCACGCCGAGCCGCTTGAGCGATCCCGACACGCGCTCCTCGAAGACCTTCTCGAGCTTGTCGAAGCGTCCGCCATATTCGGATTCGCGCATGGTCTTCAGCGCCTGGTCGGCCATCCCGACCGCGCGCGCGCCCATGTTGCGGCCCTGCTCGACGAGGGCGTCGAACATGCGCGGTCCCTCGGTCTTGGCGCGCTCGAACGCGCCGAGCCCGGCGAGCCAGATCTTCTGCGCGGAATCGCGGACCGCTTTCGCGCCGTCCGCGCGGCCGGAGGTCCTGCGGGTTCGCTTCTTCTTCTGTGCCATGGCTGCTCCTTCTTCGTGTGTGCCTGGTCCCGGGCGCGGAGGCGCACCGGCGATCCGTCCAGTATAGGCGTCAGCCTACGCACGGCGCGGGTTACACTTTTGCGCTACAGCAAGGGAAAGGCCCGCTATGGCGACGGCGCTGCAAGCACCCGCGGTGGAAAGGATCTGGCTGAAATCTTACCCGCCCGGCGTGCCGGCGGACGTGCCGGTCGACGCGTTCGCGAGCCTGCGCGCGGTCCTCGAGCGCAGCTGCGAGCGCTTCGCCGAGCTTCCCGCCTTCACCTGCATGGGCCGCACGCTCACCTACGCGCAGGTGGACGGCCTGTCGCGCGATTTCGCGAGCTGGCTGCAGAGCGCGGCGGGCCTGGGCAAGGGAGCGCGCGTCGCGATCATGATGCCCAACCTGCTGCAGTACCCGGTGGCGCTCTTCGGGGCGCTGCGCGCCGGGCTCGTCGTGGTGAACTGCAATCCCCTCTACACGACGCGCGAGCTCGAGCACCAGCTCAACGACGCGGGCGCCGAGGCGATCGTGATCCTCGAGAACTTCGCGCACACGCTGCAGGAGGTCGTCGCGAGGACTTCCATCCGGCGCATCGTCACGACGCAGGTGGGCGATCTCCTCGGCTTCCCCAGGTCGCTCGTGGTGAATGCCGCGGTGAAGCACGTGAAGCGGATGGTTCCCCCGTGGTCGCTTCCCGCGCCCGTCGCGTTCAACGACGCCCTCGCCGAGGGGCGGCGCCACGCGCTCACCGAGCCGCCGCTCGCCCACGGGGACCTCGCGTTCCTGCAGTACACCGGCGGCACGACGGGCGTCTCGAAGGGCGCGATGCTCACGCACGGCAACATCGTGGCGAACCTCGAGCAGGTGGCGGCCTGGATCTGCAACGGGCTGGAGGAGGGCCGCGAGGTGGTGATCACCGCGCTCCCGCTCTACCACATCTTCGCGCTCACCGGCAGCTGCCTCCTCAACCTGCGGATCGGCGCGCACAACGTGCTCATCACCAATCCGCGCGACCTGCCGGCGTTCGTGAAGGAACTGTCGCGCCGCCCGTTCAGCACCATGTCCGGCGTGAACACGCTCTTCAACGCGCTCCTCGACACGCCGGGATTCGCCGAGCTCGACTTCTCGCGCCTCAAGCTCGCGCTGGGCGGCGGCATGGCGGTGCAGCGCGCGGTCGCCGAGCGCTGGAAGAGGGTGACCGGGAAGCCCCTGCTCGAGGCGTACGGCCTCACCGAGACCTCGCCGGGCGCCTGCATCAACCCGCTGGTCGAGGGCGCCGACTACAACGGCACCGCGGGCCTGCCGATCCCGTCGACCGTGGTGACGATCCGCGACGACGAGGGCCGCATCCTTCCCGTGGGCGAGACCGGCGAGATCTGCATCGCGGGGCCGCAGGTGATGAAGGGCTACTGGAACCGCCCGGACGAGACGGCGCGGGCAATGACCGCCGACGGCGCGTTCCGCACCGGCGACATCGGGCTGCTCACGCCCGAGGGCTACGTGAAGATCGTCGACCGCAAGAAGGACATGATCCTCGTCTCCGGATTCAACGTGTACCCGAACGAGGTCGAGGACGTGATCGCCATGCTCCCCGGCGTGCGCGAGGTATGCGCGGTGCCGGCCCCCGACGAGCGTTCCGGGGAGACGGTGCGCGCGGTGATCGTGCGCAAGGATCCGTCGCTCACCAAGGAGCAGGTGATCGAGCATTGCCGCCGCCAGCTCACCGGCTACAAGGTGCCCCACATCGTCGAATTCTGGAACGAGCTGCCGAAATCCAACGTCGGCAAGGTGCTCCGCCGCGAGGTGCGGGCCGTTCCGCCGCGGCCCTGACCGCGATCCCGCTTCCCGCAACGAGAACAACCCGGAAAAAAACGATGAAGACGCTTCGCCCCCTCCTGGTCGCCGCCGCGCTCGCGGCCGCGACGCCCGCCTTCGCGCAGTCGTGGTACGCCGGCGCCGCCGGCGGCCAATCCCGCACCGGCCGCGAGCTCGTGCACAACCGCGAGTCCACGGTCGTCGACGCCAAGGAGGTCTCGAGCGAGTTCGACGGGACCGACGGCGGCTGGAAGGTGTTCGCGGGCTGGCGCGCGAACGATCTTCTCGCGATCGAGGCGAGCTACGCGGACCTCGGCACGAGCCGCCTCGTGACCCATACGGTGAGCATCGACGACCTCGTGGGCTCGATCGACATCCACCGCAAGATCACGGCGTATGGCCTGGATGCGGTGCTCTCGGCGCCGATCGGCTCGCAGTTCGCCGTGTTCGGACGAGCGGGCGCGGCCCGCTCGCGGTTGCGCGCCGACGCCTCGCTCGAGGGCGGCATCGTCTTCACCAACGGCCCTCCCGACCAGCGCGCGCGCAGCATCACTCGCGATGAGACCGTCGCCCACTTCGGCCTCGGGGGCGAGTGGCGCCTCGACCGCGTGTCGGTGCGCCTCGAATGGGAGCGCTTCCACGACGTCGGCAAGGCTTTCCGGATCGGCGGAACGGGCACCACCGGCGAGGCGGATACGGACCTCGTGTCGCTCGGGGTGCTGTTCCGCTTCTAGGCGAGGGAGCGGGCGAGTCCGTCGGAAAGCCGCGCGGCGAGCGCGTAGATGGTGAGCTGCGGATTCGCGCCCAGGCTGGTCGGGAAGATGGAGCCGTCGTGGACCGAGAGGTTCGCGAGGTGGTGGTGCCGCCCGCCTTCGTCCACCACGGAGACGCGCGGATCGGTCCCCATGGCGCAGCCGCCCATCACGTGCGCGCTCATAACGCGCGCGGCGAGCGGCCGGAGCTCCAGCCCCTCGATCGTGTGCCGCGCCGCCTCCCACGAGCCCGCGGCCCGCGCCGCCTCGTGCACGGGCAGCACCTCGCGCGCTCCCGCGGCGAGCTGGATGCGCGCCATGGCGAGCCACGCGCGGCGCGCCGCCTCCCAGAGGTAGGGCGTCATGCGGTAGTCGAGGCCGGCGCTCCCGTCGTCGCGGAGCACGACGCGGCCGCCGGGCGAAGCGGCATGGAAGCCGTCGCGAACGAGCGCGATCAGCACCTGCCGGTTCGCGAGGCCCGCCATGCGCCGCGCGTGCTCCTCGCCGAACCCGGGCAGGGTGATCGCGGCGAGCAGCGGGTGCACGGGCGCGGACTCGAGCTTGAATCCCGCCGGGCCGTCGAGCGGGCCGTCGAGGAAATGGTCGCTGTACACGGACTGCGGCGCGCCGCTCCAGCCGCGCACCGGTTGCGGCATCGCGGCCACGCTCGCGACCGTCGGATGCAGGAACGTGCGCCGGCCCGCGGTGCCGTGCGGGTCGGGCGCCGCGCTTCGGAGCAGGATCGCGGGGCTGCCGATGGCGCCCGCGGCGAGCACGTAATGCCGCGCGCGGATGCGCACGCGCGAGCCGGGCGCGGCGCCGCTCGCCGCCACGCCGCTCGCCTCGCACGCCTCGACGCGGCCGCCCGCGATGCGCAGCCGCTCCACACGCGCCCGGTGCACGAGCAGCGCGCCCTTGTCGAGCGCCGCCGGGATCGCCGTGAGCAGCATCGATTGCTTCGCGTTCGTGGGGCAGCCCATGCCGCAGTAGCCGAGGTTCCAGCAGCCCCGCACGTTGCGCGAGATCGTGCCCCAGCGAAATCCGAGCGCCTCGCAGCCGCGGCGCAACGCGTCGTTGTTCTCGTTGGGGGCGACGGTCCACGGCGCGATGGCGAGGGCCGCCTCGATGCGCTCGTACCAGGGGGCGAGGGCGGCCTCGTCCATGGAGCGCAGGCCGTGCGCCGAGCGCCAATGCGCGAGGGTGGCCGGCGGTGCGCGGAAGCTCGAGGTCCAGTTCACGGTCGTGGAACCGCCCACGCAGCGCCCCTGCAGGATCGAGATCGCGGAATCGACCGTCTTGCGCGCCCCCGACTCCTGGTAGAGATGCACATAGGCCTCGCCTTCGCGCATGCGGAACTCCGAGGAGCTCGCGAGCGGGCCTTCCTCGACGATCGCGACGCGCAGCCCCGCCAGCGTGAGGACCTGCGCCGTGATGGCGCCGCCGGCGCCGCTACCGACGATCGCGACGTCGCACTCGAGGTCGCGGTCGCGCTCGAGCGTGGCTGCGTCCACGGTCTTCCAACCGCGTGCGAGCCCTTCGCGGATCGGGTCGGGGATCACTGGGCGGGGCCGGCCGTGAGGGACGGCGGACCGGGATAGCCGATCCGCGCCCAGGATGCCGCGTCGTCGTACCAGGCCGCCTGGACGAGCTG
>DATIVM010000333.1:0-9822 GCA_035465975.1 Usitatibacter sp. | reverse complement strand
CGCCCGCGACGGCGGTGCCGCCGCGCGCCTTCACCAGCTCGATCGCGCGATGCTCCGCGCGGCGCGCGACGCCCGAGACCCACACCTGCTCGGCGAGCCGGTTGATGATCTCGATGCCGGTGAGGTCGCCCTTGTGCACGGTGCGGTCGAAGGTCTGGCCCGCGAACGCCTTCTGGTGCACGGTGCCGTCGGGATTGCGGTCGAAGAAGCAGCCGAGCTCGTTCTCCAGCTCGTGGACGCGCTCGATGGCGGTGGTGACGAGCGTCCACGCGAGATCCTGGTTCGGCAGCCACTTGCCGCCCTCGATGGTGTCCATGAAGTGACGCTCGACCGAATCGCCCGCGGCGAGCGCGACGTTGTAGCCGCCCTGGACCATGCGCGTGCAGCCGCACTTGCCGAGCAGGCCCTTCACGGCGATGGTCACCTTCAGCTGGGGGGCGGCGCGCTTGGCGTGCAGCGCGGCGAAGAGGCCGGCTCCACCGGAGCCGAGGACGAGGATGTCGGTGCGGATGCGTTTCATGGAGGGGTTGCGAGCGGCGCGCGGGCGGCCGCGCGAGGCGCGGGCGTCGCGGTCTGTGCGGGAGAAGGATTCATTCTAAGGGCCCCGCCGCGCGGGCGCGACCCTCCGCCGCTCGAAATTGCGCGCCGTCAAGCGCGTCAGGCGCGCGCCTGGAGGACCCAGAGGCGTGCGAGGTCGGCCGTGCCGTCGTTGCCGTGCACGCTGCGCAGCGTCTGCACGGCGCGGGTCCGGTGCCCCGCGTGCAGCTCCGCCTCGCCCAGGCGCAGCTTCGCCTCGTCGGGGTGCTTGAGCCCGCCCTTCTTGATGCCTTTCTCGATGAGCCCGATGCCCTTTTCGGGCTTGCCGTCGTAGGCGTAGTCGAATCCGACTTTCACCAGGTCCTCGCCCGAGCGGGCCGCCTCCGCGTCCTTCTCGGCCTGCGCGCGGTTCTTGCGCGCCTCCTCGAGCGACTTCTCCACGAGCGCGCGCAGCCGTCCCTGGCGCGCGGCCTGCTCGCCCTTGCCGAGCACGCCCGCCTCGTAGCCCTTGTCCATCACCGCCTTCGCCTCGCCGGGCGCGGCGTCCTGCAGCGCGAGCTGCGCGTACTCCATGTAGTCGTTGGCCGTGGCGAGGTCGTTCACGGCGAGCCGCAGGCGGTAGACGTGGATCGCCAGGCGGTCGGAGAAGCCCGGCTTCCTCTGCACGCGCGCGAGCATCTCCTTCCAGTACTCCTTCTTCGGGTAGTAGAGGATGAGCTTCTCGGTCGCGGCGACGTAGCCCGCCTGGTCGTTCTCCTTGCGGTAGCAGCTGCGCAGGATCTCGAGCTCCTCCTCGCCGGGCTTGCGCGACTCGCCGCCCTCGCTGAGCAGCTTGCTCACCGAGCCGCAGTCGTTGCCGAGGTAGTAGCTCTGCAGCAGCACCGTGCGCATCGCCGGCGCGTTGCCGCCCTCCTTGAAGTAGCGCTGCGACCACTGCGCGGCCTTCGCGTAGTCCTTGAGCTTGTAGTAGTCGACCGCGATCGCCTCCACCATCGAGAGCTGCTCGCGCGCGCCGATCTTCCCGGAGGAGACGACCGCCTCGAACGACTTGACGGCGGTGGGGTAGTCCCCGGCCGCGTGGGCGGCGCTGCCGCGCATCTGCTGCACGAGGAGGCTCTCGTACGCCGTCTTGTTCGGCACCGCGTCCGCCTCGTTGATCTTCTCGAGCGCCTGCCGGCCCTTGCCCGACTTGAGCAGCGCCTCGGCGGCCTTGAGGGGCTTGCCGACTTCGGGGCGCACGGTGTTCTCGGCGGCGAGCGCGGCGCAGGCGCCGAACGCGAGGAGGACGCCGGCGATCGCCAGGCGCATGCGCAGGAGGCTCATCGGTCTCATGGGCTCTAGTCGAGGAATTGCTCGGCGCCGATCAGGCCCATCTTGGTCACGCCGTCGCGCTGCGCGGCGGCCATCACGTGCGCCACGTATTTGTAGGTGACGAGCTTGTTCGGCCGGATGTGGAACTCCGGCTGCGGCGACTCGACGGCGGCGCTGCGGAAGCGGGTATCGAGCTCCGAGTTGGTGACCTGCTCGCCGTTCCACATCACGGTGCCGTCGAAATCGATGTCGATGGTGACCACCGTCGGCGGCGTGGTCGGCGGCGGCGGCGTGCCCACCGGCATGTTGAGCTTGACCGCGTGCGTCTGGATCGGGATGGTGATGATCAGCATGATGAGCAGCACCAGCATCACGTCGATGAGCGGCGTGGTGTTGATGTCCACCATCACGTCGGGATCGCCCGAGCCTCCTCCCGTTCCCACTGTCATTGCCATGGTTCGATTCCTTTCGCGCGCCTATTGGGCCGCGGCGCCGCGCACCGGCGGCTCGGTGATGAAGCCGATCTTGAGGATCGCCGCCCGCTGGCAGGTGGCGACGACGCGCCCCACGGACTCGTAGCGCGCCTCCTGGTCGGCCCGGATGTGCACCTCGGGCTGCGGCTGCATCACGGCCACCTTCTTCAGGCGCTCGAAGAGCGCCTTGGAGTCCTTGACGTATTCCATGTTCCAGAACACGTCGCCGTCCTTGTTCACGGCGATCACGATGTTCTCGGGCTTGGTCTGCGTCGGGACGTTGCGCTCCTTCGGCAGCGTGAGCGGCACCTGCTGCACCACGACCGGGATGGTGATGAGGAAGATGATGAGCAGCACCAGCATCACGTCGACGAGCGGCGTGGTGTTGATGGCGGCCATCACCTCCTGCTCGGTCTCGGAGACGTCCTGCCCGACGGTCATTCCCATGGTTCGCTCCTCGCCGGGCCTACCTCGCCGCGGCCACGGGGGCGGCCGCCGCGCGCGGCTTCACGCCGCCGCTCATGAGGACCATGTGCAGGTCCGCGCCGAAGGCGCGCAGCTGCTCGAGCGCCACCTTGTTGCGGCGGACCAGCCAGTTGTAGCCGAGCACCGCGGGAACCGCGACCGCCAGGCCGAAGGCGGTCATGATCAGCGCCTCGCCCACCGGGCCCGCGACCTTGTCGATCGAGGCCTGGCCGGCGATGCCGATCGCGGTGAGCGCGTGGTAGATGCCCCACACCGTGCCGAAGAGCCCGACGAAGGGGGCGGTGGAGCCCACGGTCGCGAGGAACGCGAGGCCGTCCTGCAGGCGGGAGGCGACGTTGTCCGCGGCGCGCTGGATCGACATCGTGATCCAGGTGTTGAGGTCCACCTGCTCGAGGAGCTTGCCCTGGTGGTGCTGGTTCGCCTTGATGCCGCTGTCGGCGATGTAGCGGTAGGCCGTGCCTTCCTTGAGCTGCGCGGCGCCCTCGGCCGGGGTGGTCGCCTGGAAGAAGCTCGCCTGCACCTTGCGCGCCTGGCGGAAGAGCTTCGACTGCTCGTACACCTTCACGAACATGATGTACCAGCTTCCCATCGACATCAGCACCAGGATGATGAGCGTGCCGCGCGAGACGAAGTCGCCGCCCTTCCAGAGGGCCTCGAGGCCGTAGGGGTTCTCGACGACCTCCTTGTCCGCGATCGGCGCGGGAGGCTGCGGCGTGGCGGCGGGAGGCTGCGCCGAGGCGTCGGCGGGAGCGGGCGTGGCAGGCGCCGTGGCGGGCTCCGCGGCGGGAGCCGGCTGCGGGTTCCCGGCCGTGCCCTGCGCGAGCACGTTCGGCGCGGCGATGAGCGCGGCGCCGGCGGCGCACGCGATGAGGACCGCGGCGACCAGGGCGGGCAGGCGATAGAGTGATTTCATTTGTCGGTTCTCCTGTTGAGGCAGAGGGGCGCTCGTGGCGCCTTGCGATCAGTCCTTGAGGTTGAAGACGATCTCGTACTCGCCGATGAAGCCGACGGGTTCGGGATTGAATTTCCACTGCGAGAGGGCGTGCACCACCTCGCGGTTGAAGATCGGATTCGACGACGAGCGGATCTCCACGTCCGTGACGCTGCCGGACGGAGCGACGTGCACCCACGCGACCACGCGCCCGCTCAGGCCGCGGCGAATCGCCTCGCGCGGGAACTGGGGATCGACGCGATAGCTCGCCTTGTACTCCTTGCGCACCAACGGCTTGGGCGGCGCGGGGGGCGCCGGCTGGTAGACCTTGGGCGGCGGGCCGGGGGGCGGCGGGGTGGTCGTCACCGTCGTGATGGTCGGCGGCGGCGTGACCTTGGGCACCTCGATGTTGATCTCGGGCGGCGGGATGAAAGGCGGGGGCGGCGCCGCGAGCTTGGGCGGCGGCGGAGGCGGGACCTCCGGCGGAGGCTTCTTCACCTCCTCGATGATCTTGGTCTCGATCGGCGCCTTCACCACCTCGATCACGCGGCGGGCGAGCCCGTTCACGAGGGCCCATCCGATGACGATGTGCAGGGCGACGACCGCGAGGATGCTGGGCGCGTGCCTCCCCCAGCTCCTCTGCTGTTGCGCGTAATCCACTCTCAGACCTCCTGTTGCACTTGCGGCGCGCCCTCGAGGAGCGCGCCCCGCGTCGCGTCCCCTTGTGGAGGGCGCCCGAAGAAAGCTTGTGGACCGTGTATGCGGGGGATGAACCCCGGTCCGGCTCGCAAAACCCGCGAGTCTACCCGAATTTGCGCGAGTGAGGCACGAGAGGGCGGCTAGCGCCCCGGAACCGGCCTATTTGACACCCAACCGGGCCAAAGTTTGCGCCCGGCGACTGCGGGACTCCTGCTGCACCGCTTCGTACAGGCTCGCCCCGTGGCTGTCCATCGCCACCAGCAGCGGGCCGAACCCCTTCACGCGGAACTTCCAGATCGATTCCGGGTTGAGGTCGTCGAGGTCCACGTCCTCGATCGCCTCGATCCAGGTGGTCTCGAGCGCCGCCGTCCCGCCGATGATCGCGAGGTAGGCGCCGCCCAGGTCGGAAAAGGCTTCCAGCGATCCCTTCGCGAGCCCACCCTTGCCCACGATGATGCGCACGCCGAGCTCGAGCAGCGGGCGCGTGAAGCGCTCCATGCGCGCGGAGGTGGTGGTCCCCACGCACACCGGCGCGTAGCCGGTGGGATGCTCGGGGGAGGGCGGCACCTTCTTCACGTTCGGCGCGGTGTGGATCGCCGCGGCGCCGCGCAGGTCGAATTTGGTCTTGCGCCCCTTGTCGAAGAGCGCGATCTGGTTCGCGTCGCGGATGCCGTAGAGCGCGCCTTCCAGCGTGACGGTGTCGTTCACGCGCAGGGCGCGGACCTGCTCCTCGGTGATCGGCGGCTCGAGCACGTGGTGCGCCATGGCTAGAAACCGTACTCCACGCCCGCGGGCGTGATCGAGGCCGAGGCGCGGCGCGCCGAGTGGCACTGCATGTTCACCGCGACCGGGTTCATGGTGATGTGGGTGGCGGCGATCTCCACGTGCACGGCGAAGGCGGTCGAATCGCCGCCCAGGCCCTGGGGGCCCACGCCCAGCAGGTTCACCGCCTCGGACAGCTCGCGCTCGAGCTTCGCGCCCTCCGCATCCGCGCAGGCGCTGCCGAGCGGGCGCGTCGCCGCGCGCTTGGCGAGGGCCATGCACAGATCCGAGGTGCCGCCGACGCCCACGCCCACGATGGTCGGCGGGCAGGTCTTGCCGCCGGCTTCCAGCACGCAGTCCACGACGAAGGTCTTGATCGCGTCCACGCCCTCGGCGGGAATCGCCATCCGCAGCCAGGAGTTGTTCTCCGAGCCGCTGCCCTTCGGGATCATCTCGATCACGAGCTTCTCGCTCTCGTCGCTGAAATCGATGTGGATCGGCGGCACGCCCGGGCCGCAGGAGGTGTGCTCGTTGCGGCGCGTGATGGGATGCACGACCGAGGAGCGCAGCGGATGCTCGCGCGTGGCGCGCTCGCATCCCCGCCGGATGGCGTTCTTGAGCTCCGGCCCGCCGATCTCGACCCCGCGGCCGATCCACACGTTGTAGATCGGGATCCCGGTGTCCTGGCAGAGCAGGTTCTCGGTCTCTTCCGCGACGCGGATGTTGGTGATCATCGTGCCGAGCACCCGCTTCGCCGTCGCATCGGTCTCGCCCGCGGCGAGCCGCGCGAAGCCCTGCTTGATGTCCGGCGGAAGCACCTTGAGCGCGCGCACGTACAGCTCGCGCGCGACTTCCTCCACCGCCTTCGGCTCGACCTTCATCCCGGGTTTCCGCTCCTCGCCACCCCCGATGCCTTCCTCAGTGCGCCTCCAGGTGGCGCTCCTTGATCACCTTGGCCCAGCGCCCGGTCTCCTCGCGGATCGCGGCCTGGAAGTCCGCCGGGGAGTTGCCGACCGGGACCATGCCCTGCTTCGCGAGCGCCGCCTTGAAGGACTCGGACTGGAGGATCTTCGCGCTGTCGCGGTAGACCTTCTCGACCACCTCCTTCGGCGTGCCGGCCGGCGCCATGAGGCCGAACCAGCCGGCGTTCTCGAAGCCGGGAATCACTTCCGCGGCCGCGGGAACGTCCGGCAGCTCGTGGTTGCGCTCCCTGCTCGTCACCGCGAGCGCGCGGATCTTGCCGCCCTTGATCAGGTTGATCGCGCCGCCGAGGTTGGGCGTCACCATCTGGATCTGGCCGCCGACGAGGTCGGTGAGCGCGGCCGCCTCGCCCTTGTAGGGCACGTGCGTCATGTCGAGACCGGCGGCGTAGGCGAAGTTCTCCGCCGCGAGGTGCGTCTGCGTGCCGACGCCGGCGCTGCCGAAGTTCACCTTGCCGGGATTCGCCTTCACGTAGGCGATGAACTCGCGCAGCGTCTTCGCGGGCACCGAGTTCGCGACCGCGATGACCTGCGGGCCGGTGGCGACGTTGGTGATGCCCACGAGATCCTTGGCGGCATCGAAGGGCATCGACTTGTACATGAACGGGTTGGCGGTGACGATGGAGCCGGAGGTCATGAGGAGCGTGTAGCCGTCCGGCGCCGCCTTGGCGACCGCGTCGGCCCCGATGTTGCCGCCGGCGCCGGGCCGATCCTCGACCACCACGGGCTGCCCCCAGGCTTCGTTCAGCTTCTGCCCCAGCAGGCGGGCCACCACGTCCGTCGCGCCGCCGGCCGCGAACGGCACGACGATCTTCACGGGCTTGGTGGGCCAGGCCTGCGCGCTCGCGACGGCGGGGGCGAGCGCCGCGAGCGTGACGACGAGGCAACGGGCGAGCAGGCGCATGAGCATCGATTCCTCCGGTCTGTTTTCGTGGGCGTGCATTCTAAGGAACATAACGCTCAACGGGCCAATGCGAATACAAGGCCCGCGAGCACGGCGAATCCGGCCGCGACCGCGGCGAGCGTCTTCTGCCATTCGCGCCACGGCAGGAACTCGAGCGCGAGGAGCCTCAGGCCCCCGGCGAGATGCGCCGAAAGGAGCATCACGAGGATCCATTCGCCCGCGACCACCCAGGGCCGCTCGGTCCAGCGCAGGAACGATTCCATGCGCGCCTCGCCCTCGAGCGCGGTGCCGAGCGCGAGGAAGTGGGCGGGCAGGAAAAACGTGAGCGCGAGGCCCGAGAGGCGGTGGACGAGGAACGCCCACCACGCGGGATGGTTGCGCGCCGGGCGGATCACGCGGTCACCGCCACCACGGCGCGAAGGCCGAGCGCGAGGAGCCCGAGGCCGACGAGCGCCACCGCGGCATCGGCGCTGCGCCCGCGCCACGCGAGCCATTCGCCGGCGATGGTGCGCAGCCCGATCGCGCCGTGGATCGACGCGGCGAGGACGAAGAGCCCGTAGAAGAGCGGGATCGCGGGGCTCGCGTGCGTGCGCGCGAGGATCTCCGCGGCGGTGAGCCCGCCGCGCACCGCGTAGACGATGGTGGCGAGGTGCACCAGCACGAAGACCGCGAGGAACGCCGCGGTCGCGCGCTGCGCGACCCAGAGGAAGGCCTCGGTCCGCGGGGCGCTCATCGCTTCGCGCCGCTGCCTTCGAGGAGCGCCCAAAGGCCCTGCCGCTTGAGGCCCGCGATGGAGCGCGTCGGCGAGAGGGACTTGGGGCAGAACTCCGTGCAGCTCATGTGCGTGTGGCACGACAGGCAGCCGCTATCCCGGGTGACCGCCTCGAGGCGCTCGGCGTGCGCCCCGTCGCGCACGTCGCTCTGCAGCGTCCAGGCGCGGTTGAGCGCGGCGGGGCCGAGGTATTCCGGATTCCACTTCACGACGTCGCACGCGGCATAGCAGACGCCGCAGCCGATGCACTCGATCGCCGCGTCGGCCTCGCGACGCTCCGCGGAGCGGGGATCGACGCGGGCGAACTCCTCGTCGCGCGTGCGCGTGGGCACGAACTGCCCGCGGGCGCGCGCCCACTTGTCGAAGAACTCGCGCATGTCGGCGACCAGGTCGCGGACCACGGGCATGTTGGAGAGCGGCGCGAGGGTGAGGCGGCCGTCGCGTGCGACCTTGTCCACGTGCGTGCGGCACGTCCAGCGCGGCACGCCGTTCACCGTCATCGCGCACGAGCCGCACATGCCCACGCGGCACGCGAACCGGTAGGCGAGCGTGGGATCGAGGAAGCGCTGGATGTGCGTGACCACGTCGAGCACCGTCTGGCTCGCGCGGCGCGGCACCTCGAAGCCCTGGAACGCGCCCTCCGCGCCGCCGCGCCAGACCTCGACGCGCAGGACCTCCCCCTCCCGTTCGGGAAGAAGGCCGGGCTGGAGGCTCGCCTGCGTCACGCGCTTTCGTACAGCCGGGTGAGCACGAACTCGCGGTGCCCCAGCGCCTCGGCGGCGGTGAGGCGGCCGTTGGCGGTGCGGAACATGCACTCGAGGAGCTTGTCGCCCGCCTGGTCCGGAGTCATCTGCCGCTGCAGCAGGCCGGAGACGTCGACGTCGATGTGCTCGCTCATGGTGCGCACGGTGCGCGGGTTCGCCGAGAGCTTGATCACCGGCAGGATCGGGTTGCCGATCACGTTGCCCTGGCCGGTCGGGAAGAAGTGCACGGTGTAGCCCGCGGCGGCGACGAGCGTCACCATCTCCGCGGCGGCCGAGGACGAGTCCATGAACCACAGGCCCGGCCCGGTGGGCGCCTCGGCCTTGTCGAGCACGCCGTCGACCACGCACTTGCGGCCGATCTTCTGGATGTTGCCGAGCGCCTTCTCCTCGATCGTCGTGAGGCCGCCCTCGATGTTGCCCTTGGTGGGCTGGGAGTCGCGCAGGTCGCTCGTCTTGTGCGCCTCGATCACCTGCTGGTAGCGGTCGAACATGAACTGGAACTTCCTGCGCACGTCGTCGTTCTTGCAGCGCGCCGCCACCAGGTGCTCGCCGCCGGTGAGCTCGGTGGTCTCGCCGAAGCACAGCGTCACGCCATGCGGGTAGAGCTTGTCGAAGGCGTCGCCCACCGTCGGGTTCGCGCCGCACCCGGAGGTGGTATCCGACTCGCCGCACTTGGTGGAGACCCACAGGTCCTTGAGCGGGCGCTCCTCGCGCCTGAGCTCGCTCGCCCACTGCACGAATTCCTTCGCCTTCTTCGAGGCGCGCATGATCGTGTCGTGGTCGCCGTGCTGCTCGATGCCGAACCAGGCGACGGGCTTGCCGGTGGCGGCGATGCCGTCGGCCACCTTCTTCGCCCAGCCCTCCTCGATGCAGATCACGATTACCGCGGCCACGTTGGGATTCGATCCGGTGCCGATCAGCGTGCGGAAGTGCAGGTCGAGATCCGCGCCGAACTGCAGCCGGCCGTACGGGTGGGGCAGCGCGAGCGTCCCCTTGATGTTGTTCTCGACCGCCAGCGCCGACGCGTTGGACAGATCGTCCACCGGCAGGATGAGCACGTGGTTGCGCACGCCGATGCGGCCGTTCTCGCGCTTGTAGCCCTGGAAAGTCGCGTTCTTCAGATCCATGGGATGCTCCGTCTGTGTCTACCAGCGCTTGGTGCGCAGGTTCTGCACGTGCGTGTGCTCGCCGACCTGGATCGGC
>DATIVM010000332.1:0-4481 GCA_035465975.1 Usitatibacter sp. | reverse complement strand
ATGACCGGCAGCGACACGAGCGCGGCCAGGCGCGTGAGGACGTTGCGGGTGTACTCCTGCTTGATGAACTCGCCCATCATGCGGGCGAGCCCCTCCGAGGTCTTGAGCGCGACGTTGCCCACGAAGCCGTCGCACACGACGACGTCGGTGGTGCCGCGGTAGATGTCGTCGCCTTCCACGTTGCCGTGGAAGTTCACGGGGCTCGCGCGCAGCAGCTCGCCCGCCTTCTTCACGACCTCATTTCCCTTGGTCTCCTCGGCGCCGATGTTGAGCAGCCCCACCGTCGGCCTGTCCTTGCCTTCCAGCGCCTTCACCAGCGTGGATCCCATGATCGCGAACTGCAGCAGGTTCTCCGGCGTGCAGTCGGCGTTGGCACCCATGTCGAGCGCGTAGATCTGCCCGGTTCGCGTGGGGAGGACGGCGCAGATGGCCGGCCGGTCGATGCCGGGAACCGTCTTCAGCACGAACTTGGCGGTGCCCATCAGCGCCCCCGTGTTGCCGGCGCTCACGCAGGCGTGCGCGCGGCCTTCCTTCACGAGGTCGATCGCGACTCGCATGGAGGAATCCTTCTTGGTGCGGATCGCGGTGCGGACATCCTCGTCCATGCCGACCACCTCGCTCGCCGGGACCACGGTGATTCCCGCGCGTCCTTTCGCATGCCAGCGTGCGAGCTCGCGCTCGATCGGCTCGGCGAGCCCCACCAGGAGCAGCTCGAAGCCGGGATGCTTGGCGAGGAAGTCCAGGCACGCCGGCACCGTGACCGGCGGCCCATGGTCCCCGCCCATCGCATCGACGGCGATGACGGTCGTCATGTGGAGGCAGGCGCGCCCGGCCGGGCGGCGCGGCGATCAGTCCTTGGCCTGGACGACCTTCTTGCCGCGGTAGTAGCCCGACGGCGAGATGTGGTGGCGCAGGTGGGTCTCGCCCGTGGTGGGCTCGACGGCGGTCGGGGGCTTGCCCAGGTGGTCGTGCGCACGGTGCATGCCGCGCTTCGACGGCGACTTCTTGTTCTGTTGAACGGCCATGAGTTTCTCCTGTGAGGACCCGTCCCGGCTAAGGGAAGGCCCGTGTCGTCATTGCTTGCGCTTGAGGCCGGCGAGCGCCGCGAACGGCGACGGCTCGCGCGCAGCGCTGTCGGTCCCTCCCGGGGCCTCCCCCAGGCCCGGCTTGCGTGGCACCATCGGCAGGGAGAGCAGCACCGCATCCTCGACCAGGTCGCGGATGTCGAGCGGCTCATCGGCGACGAGGTAATCTTCCGCATCGCTTTCCTCCTCGATCCGCGGGAGCCGGTCTTCGCTGTCGACGAGCACCAGCCGCTCCGAGATCGAAAGGTCGTGCCGGAAAGCCTCGAGGCTCGTCTGGCACGTGAGAAAAACGAAGCCTTCGATTATACACGACACCGTTTTCCGACGTTGCGGATCCAGGACCGCCGTGATGCGGTAGCGAAGCTCGCCTTCGTCGGCGGCGACAGTCTCCTCGAGGCGCTCGAGGTCGCGCGGCGCGAAGCGGCCTTCCCAGACGAGGGGGCGGGTGGAGATCCGGTCGGGGTGGATCAGGAAGTCGGGCGGCATGCGGCATTATACCAAATCGTACCTCATAAAACACATTAAGAATGATCAATAAATGACTGTTTCATCGAATAGATCGCTGGTCCTCGCTTCCGCCTCCCCCTACCGCCGCGAGCTCCTCGCCCGGCTCGGCCTCGCCTTCGAATCGTGGTCGCCCGACATCGACGAGGCGGCGCTTCCCGGCGAGGCGCCCGCCGCCACCGCGGTGCGCCTCGCCCGCGCCAAGGCGAAGGCCGGGGAGTCGCGCTGGCCCGCGGCCTGGATCATCGGCTCCGACCAGGTGGCCGACGTCGATGGGCGCGCGGTGAGCAAGCCGGGAACGCTCGACAACGCCCGCCGCCAGCTGCGCGAGCTCAGCGGGCGCACCGTCCTCTTCCACACCGCCCTCTGCCTCGCGAGCGCCGCGCGGGGCCGCGCGCACCAGCGGCTCGTCACCACCGAGGTCGCGTTCCGCCCGCTCTCGGAGGCGGAGATCGAGCGCTACCTCGCGCGAGAGCCGGCGCTCGATTGCGCCGGGAGCGCCAAGAGCGAGGGGCTCGGCATCAGCCTCCTCGTGCGCCTCGGCGGCGACGATCCCACCGCGCTCGTCGGCCTGCCGCTGATCGCGCTCGGCGAGATGCTGCGCGCCGAGGGATTCCAGGTGCCCTGATGGCGAACGGGCGCCTCTACCTCGTCCCCGCCTGGCTCGCGGAGGACACCCCGCCCGAGGCCGTGCTGCCCGCCGCGGCGCTGGAGCGCGTGCGGTCGCTGGAATGCTTCGTGGTGGAGAACGCGCGCTCCGCGCGGCGTTTCCTCGCCGCGTGCCGCCACCCGAAGCCCCTGCGCGAGCTGCGCTTCGCCGAGCTCAACGAGCACACCGGTGCGGCTTCGGTGCCGGCGCTCCTCGCCCCGCTTCTCGAGGGGCGCGACACGGGGCTGCTTTCGGAGGCGGGAGCGCCGGCGGTGGCGGATCCGGGCGCCCTCCTCGTCGCCGCGGCGCACGCGCGCGGCATCGCGGTGGTTCCGTTGGTCGGGCCCTCCTCGATCGTCCTCGCGCTCATGGCGAGCGGGCTGGAAGGCCAGCGCTTCCGCTTCCTCGGTTACCTGCCGGTGGATTCCGCGGCCCGCCGTGCGCGGCTCGCCGGGCTCGAGCGCGATTCCTCGCGCCACGACGAGACGCAGATCTTCATCGAGACGCCCTACCGCAACGACGCGATGCTCGCCGACATCCTGCAGACGTGCAAGGGCGGCACGCGCCTTTGCGTGGCGGCCGATCTCACGGGGCCTTCGGAGTGGATTCGCAGCGATCGCATCGACGGTTGGAAGTCGCGGCCCTCCCCCGCGATCGGCAAGAAGCCGGCGATATTCCTCGTGCTTGCCTGACCGCAGCCGGGCTTGCCCGCCGGTGTCGAGCGGGAGGAACCGTCCGGCATCCGAAGCCCCGACAAGTCGGGGATCCCCGCACGGTTCCCGATGCTTCTACTCCGCCGTCGTATACAAGTTATTCGTGCGCAGGAGCGGGTACAGCGCCTCCGCGCGCACCGGCGCCGAGAAGTAGAACCCCTGCCCGATGCGGCAGCCCTTGGAGCGCAGCAGGGCGAGCTGCCCCGCGGTCTCCACGCCCTCGGCGATGGTCTCCAGGTCGAGGCTGCGCGCCATGTTGATGATCGCCACCACGATCGCCGTGTCGTTGGGGTCCACGGTGATGTCGCGGATGAACGACTGGTCGATCTTGAGCTTCTGGATGGGCAGCCGCTTGAGGTACGAGAGGCTCGAATAGCCGGTGCCGAAGTCGTCGATCGCGAGGTGCACGCCCATCTTCGACAGGCGGTTGAGCAGCGTCATCACGCCCTCGGTCTGGCGCATCACCTGGCTCTCCGTGATCTCGAGCTCGAGGCACGAGGGATCCAGGCGCGTGTCGGCGAGCACGCGCGTCACCATGTCGAAGAAGCCGCGGTCGGCGAACTGGCGCGCCGAGAGGTTGATCGCCATGCGCCGCGCGGGCAGGCCCTGCTCCTGCCATTCCTTCGCCTGCCGGCATCCCTCGCGCAGCACCCACTCGCCGATCTCGTTGATGAGGCCGGTCTCCTCCGCGAGCGGGATGAAGTCTCCCGGCATCACCGTGCCGCTGTCCTCGGTCTTCCACCGCACCAGCGCCTCCACGGCCATGATCTCGCCGGTCTCGAGGTTCACCTGCGGCTGGTAGTGCAGCACGAAGTCCTTCTGCAGGACGGCCCGGCGCAGCGCGGACTCCAGCGTCATTCGGCGCTTCACCGCGATGTTCATCTGCGCGGTGAAGTACTGGTACGTGTTCTTGCCGATGCCCTTGCCGTGGAACATGGCGGTGTCGGCGTTCTTCATGAGCGTCTGCGCGTCGCGGCCGTCCTCGGGGAAGACGGCGATGCCCACGGAGCCGCTCACGTGCTGCTCGGTGCCGCCCAGGTTGAACGGCTGGCGCAGCGCGACGAGGATCTTCTGCGCCACGATCGAGGCGCCGCGGCTGTCGTCGATGCTGTCCAGGAGCACGATGAACTCGTCGCCGCCCTGGCGCGCGATGGTGTCCTCGAACCGCACGCAGGCCGCGAGCCGCCGCGCCACCTGCCGCAGCAGCTCGTCGCCCACGTCGTGGCCGAGCGTGTCGTTGATGTTCTTGAAGTTGTCGAGGTCGATGAACAGCACCGCCACCTTGCGGTGCGAGCGCTCGGCGCGCGCGATCGAGTGCGCGAGCCGGTCCTGGAGCAGCGAGCGGTTCGGCAGGGAGGTGAGGTTGTCGTGGAACGCGAGGTGCTGGATGCGCTGCTGGATCACCTTGCGGTCGGTCACGTCGCGCGAATTGAACACGCCGCCGCGGATGTGCGGGTTGGCCAGGCAGTGGGTGCCGAGCGACTCGAAGGTGCGCCAGACCCCGTCGTGGTGCTGGAAGCGCAGCTCCAG
>DATIVM010000331.1:0-1621 GCA_035465975.1 Usitatibacter sp. | reverse complement strand
CCTCTACGGCAGGAACCCTTCGCAGCGCCCGCCTCCGATGGCGCCGCCGTCTCAACCTCAACCTGCGTAGCGCGTCAGCAGGTCGCCGCTGGAGACGACGCTCGTCACGTCCCGGATGGTGTCGCTTCGATCCACCGCGGTCGAGGCCTGCTGCGCGGCGTTCGGTGCGTGGGCCGTGGTCTCGTCGCACTTCGCGCGGACCTCGAGCATCGCAGACGGAACGGCGCTCGCGCCCAGCAGCCCGGGCTCGATCTCCCGCAGCTCGTGGGCGAATGCGAACGCGTCGCGCGGCCGCTCGCTCGGCTTCTTGGCCAGCGCGCGACCGAGGAGCGCCATGAGCGGCGCGGGAACGCCCTTGATCGGCCCCGGCACGCGCGTCAGCTGAGCGCGCGCCACGTTCTCCGCGCCGCGCGCGTCGGCGAAGGGCCCGGTGCCGGCGAGCATCTCGTAGAGCACGAGCGCCATCGCGTACACGTCGCTGCGCGCGTCCACCTCCTCGCCGCGGAGCTGCTCGGGGCTCGAATAGCGGACCGTCCCGCCGAGCTTGGCCTTCGCCTCGCCCCGGGGGAGCACCCGCGCCACGCCGAAGTCGAGCAGCTTGGGGATCACCTCGCCGCGCGGGGTCGCGTGGAGAAAGACGTTCTCGGGCTTGAGGTCGCAGTGCACCACGCCGATCTCGTGCAGCTGGTCGAGCGCGTCGAGCAGCTCGATCGCCACGCGGACGGCGGCGCGGGCGGGCAGGCCGCCGTTGCCGCGAAGCACCTCGCGGAGCGATCCGCCGCGCAGCCGCTCCATCACGATGAAGGGGAGCGAGAGCTCGTCGTCGGTGACGCCGGCGGTGAAGACCTGCACGACGTTGGGATGGGAGAGGCGGCCGAGCACGCGCGCCTCGCGCTCCATCTGCCGGCGCAGCTCGCCCTCGCCCGCCAGCTCGCGGTGCAGCGTCTTGAGCACGTACGCGCGGCCGATGCCCACATCCTCCACCTCGTAGACGCTGCCCATGCCGCCGCTCGCCAGCACCCGCGTCACGCGGAACCGGCCGCAGGCCACGAGGTCGCCGGGGGCGTAGTCGAACGACATGCCCCCCATCGGGCGGCGACCGGGGGAGTTGCGCGGAATCAGCGGTCGTAAGTCATGAGATCTTCGATGAGTTTTTCGGGAGAGCTCTCGCCGTAGACCAGGCGCCGGAGGGCGGCGAAGATCGGCGCGCGCACGTGGTGCTCGTCCGCCCAGGCGTTGACCCGCGGGATGAGCTCGACCGCTTCGACGCGCAGGTCCGCCGACTTGACGGCCTTCTCGAGCGACAGGCCCTTCGCGAGCGCTGCGCCCACGCGGACCTCGGGGCGTTCCTTCTGCGCGATGCAGGCGAGCAGATCGCCGTAGCCGGCGAGGCCGAGCATGGTGCGATCCTCGCCGCCGGCGGCGGCCACGATGCGCGAGGCCTCCTCGATGCTGCGCGAGATGACGGCGGCCACGAGGCCCGGGCTCATGTCGAGCGCCTGGGCGTAGCCGATGCCGATGGCGAGGCATCCGACGAGGGCGCTTCCCCACTCGAGGCCGCGCAGATCGTGGGTGGTGTAGCAGCGGAGCGTGCGGCAGTTGAAGGCCGCGTGGACCGCCC
>DATIVM010000330.1:0-4237 GCA_035465975.1 Usitatibacter sp. | reverse complement strand
CGATCACCACGGCGCCCGGCTTCACCATGTCCCCGGTCACCATCCGCGGCCGTCCCACGGCGACCACGAGGATGTCGCCCTGGCGCGTGAGCGCGGCGAGGTCGGCCGTCTTCGAGTGGCACACGGTCACGGTGGCGCCGGCGTTGAGCAGCATCATCACCATGGGCCGCCCGACGATGTTGGAGCGTCCCACCACCACGGCGTGCGCGCCCTCGACCGGGATGCCCTCGTGCTCGAGGATCTTCATGATCCCCCACGGCGTGCAGGGATAGAACGCCGGATCGCCCGCGGCGAGCTTGCCCACGTTGAGGTAGTTGAAGCCGTCCACGTCCTTGTCCGGCGAGATCGCGCCGATCACCGCGTGCATGTAGAGCGGCTTCGGAAGCGGCATCTGCACGAGGATGCCGTGCACCGATTCGTCCTCGTTCAGGCGCCGCACGAACGAGATGAGCTGCGCCTGGGAGGTGTCCGCGGGAAGCTTGTGCGTCTGCGAGCGCATGCCGATCGCCTCGCAGGCAAAGGTCTTGTTGCGCACGTATACGTGGCTCGCGGGATCGTCGCCCACGATCACCACGGCGAGCCCCGGGACGATGCCCGCCTCGCGCAGGCGGGCCACGCGGATCGCGAGCTCGGCGCGGAATTCCTGCGCGATCGCCTTGCCGTCGATCGGGCGCGCGGTCACGATTTCGCGTCCCGGGTGCGGCGCGTGCCGAGCTCGTCGACCACCAGGTCGAGCGGCTGGTCGTGGGCCTCGTGGGGCAGCGACTCGACCACGAACGCCGAGGGCAGGCCCGCCACGCAGTAGGTCGACGCGGTGCGCCCGGAGAGCAGCCGGTCGAAGTAGCCGGCGCCGTAGCCCAGGCGGTAGCCGTCGAGGTCCGCGGCGAGCGCGGGCACGACGGCGAAATCGACCTCGGCGATCTCGACGCGCGGGCAGCGCGCCGGATCGGGCTCGGGAATGTTCCAGATCCCGGGGACGAGGTCGTGGTCCAGGTCGCGCACCAGGTGCAGCTCCAGGTGGCGCGGCGGCGGCGTGATGCGCGGCAGCACGATGCCCTTGCCGTCGGCATGCGCGCGGTCGAGGAAGAGGCGCGTGTTCCACTCGCTCCCGATCGCCATGGTGGCGAGCACGGAGCGGGCGGAGGCGTAGCGCGGGAGGGCGACGATGCGCTCGACGAGCGCGGCGGCGATGCGCTCGCGCTCGGCGGCGGGCAGCGCGTCGCGCCGCGCGGTCATCTCGCGGCGCAGCTCCGACTTCACGGACGGGATGGGCCTGGCGTTCATCCCGCTATTCTAGTGCGGCGCAGCACTGCGAGTCCCGTTTCGTTCGGGTATCCTCGCGCTTTTCACGACCAGGACGCCCCCCGATGAAGATCGTTTCGCTCGTTTCGCTCGCCTGCATCGCCGCCTTTCCGCTCGCCGCCCCCGCGGCGGACAACCCGTTCCAGGCCTTCCACGGCAAGGTGAAGGCCGGCCTGTACGAGTACCGCACGGAGATGGACATGGGCCAGATCCCCGGCATGCCGCCCGGGATGGGCAAGCAGACCCACACGTTCCAGCACTGCGTGACGCCGGAGGACATCCAGCGCGGCGAGATGAACAAGAACGACCGCAACAACATGCCCAAGAACTGCGACGTCAAGGACTTCCGCATGTCGGGGAACACGGCGAGCTACAGGATGGTCTGCACGGGCCAGCACCCTATGACCGCCGACAACAGGATCACGTTCAACGGCAGCGGCTACGAGATGGACATGACCATGGACATGTCCGCCGGCGGCCAGCCGATGCACATGAAGCAGCACATGCAGGCGAGGTACATGGGCGCCTGCGCGAAGTAGGAGTAACTCCTCCGGGCTACTTCACGGCATCGCGGATCTGCTGCAGCGCCGACGGATCCTCGATCGTCGTGAGGTCGCCCGGGTCCCTGCCCTCGCAGATCGCCTGGATCGAGCGGCGCAGGAGCTTGCCGGAGCGCGTCTTCGGGAGCAGCGTCACGAAGCAGACCCGGGCGGGACGCGCGATGGCGCCCAGCGCCTTGTCGACGCTCGCCATCACTTCCTTCTCCTGCGCTTGCGCGGCCTCGTTCGTGGCGGCCTTCGACGGGTCCTTGAGGACCGCGAAGGCGATCGGGACCTGGCCCTTGATCGAATCGGCGACGCCCACGACGGCCACTTCGGCCACGTTGGGGTTCGATTGCACGGCCTCCTCGATCTCGCGCGTGCCGAGGCGGTGGCCCGCCACGTTGATCACGTCGTCGGTGCGGCCGAGCACGAAGTAGTAGCCGTCCTTGTCGCGCGTCGCCCAGTCGAAGGTGGTGTAGACCATCTCGTCGGCGAAGCTCTTGTAGTACGTCTGCACGTAGCGCTCGTCGTCGCCCCACACGGTGGTCATCGCCCCCGGCGGGAGCGGCGGCACGATGCACAGCACCCCTTTCTCGTCGGTGCCGACTTCCCTGCCGGTCTCCTCGTGCTTGAGCTTCACCTTGAAGCCGTAGGCCGGGAACGAGGGCGAGCCGAACTTGCGCGGCGTGTCTTCCACGCCCGGGCAGGCGGTGAGGATCGGCCAGCCCGACTCGGTCTGCCAGTAGTTGTCCACGACCTGCGCGCCGAGCGACTCCGACACCCACCGCGCGGTGGGCTCGTCGAGCGGCTCGCCGGCGAGGAAGAGGTAGCGCAGGCTCGAGGTGTCGTACTTGCGCATCCACGCCGGATCCTGCTTCTTGAGCACGCGGATCGCCGTGGGCGAGGTGAACATCGAGGTGACCTTGTAATCCTGCACGATGCGCCACCACACGCCGGGGTCGGGACGCACCGGCACGCCCTCGTACATCAGCGTGGTCGAGCCGTTGATGAGCGGGCCGTAGACGATGTACGAGTGGCCCACGACCCAGCCGATGTCGGAGGTGGAGAAATACGCCTCGCCCGGGTTCGAGCAGAAGATGTGCTTCATGGAGGCGGCGAGCGCGACCGCGTGGCCGCCCGTATCGCGCTGCACGCCCTTGGGCTTGCCGGTGGTCCCGCTCGTGTAGAGGATGTACGAGGGCTCGTTCGACTCGAGCCACGTCACCGGCACCTCGACCTTGCCCTGCTTCTCGCGCGCCTCGCGGTAGTCGACGTCGCGGCCGGCGACGCGCGTCATCGACGGGTCGAGGCCGCGGTCGACGATGAGCACCTTCGCCGGCGCCTGCCTCGCGAGGCGGATCGATTCGTCGACGAGGGGCTTGAGGGCGATCATCTTGCCCATGCGCATGCCGGCATCCGCCGTCACCATCACCCTCGGCTGCGCGTCGTCGATGCGCGCCGCGAGGCTCGCCGCGGCGAACCCGCCGAAGACCACCGAGTGGATCGCGCCCAGGCGCACCGTCGCGAGCATCGCGAACACGGCCTCGGGAATCATCGGCATGTAGATGAGGACGCGGTCGCCCTTCGCGACGCCGAGCGAGCGCAGGATCCCCGCGAACCGGTTCACCTCGTCGTGGAGCTCGGCGAACGTGAAGCTGCGCGTCTGGTCGACCTCGGTGGAGATCCACACCAGCGCGGGCTGCGAGGCGCGTTTCGCGAGGTGCCGGTCGACCGCGTTGTGGCAGAGGTTCGTCTCGCCGCCCACGAACCAGGACCGGAAGGGCGGCTTCGCGTAGTCGAGGACCTTGCCGAAGGGCTTGTGCCAGTCGACGAGCTTCGCCTGCTCCGCCCAGAAACCCTCCGGATCGCGGATCGAGCGCTCGTAGAACTCGCGGTAGGTCGTCCGTCGCGCCGCTTCGATCGCGGTCATGGCTTCTCCTCCTGTCGATTCACGTCCACCACGAGCCGGCCGCGCACCTTGCCGGCGAGGACCTCGGGCGCCTTCGCGATCGCCTCCGCGAGCCCGATGTCCGTGATGGTGGACGCGAGCTTGCGGCGGTCGAGCTGCGTCGCGAGGCGCCGCCAGGCCTCCAGCCGCCGCGCCATGGGCGCCGTGACGCTGTTCACCCCCGCGAGCGTCACGCCGCGCAGGATGAAGGGCGCGACGGTCGCCGGGAAATCCATCCCCTGCGCGAGCCCGCAGGCGGCCACCGCCCCCTCGGCCATCGTCTGCGCGCAGGCGTTCACGAGCGTGTGGCTGCCCACCGAGTCGACCACGCCCGCCCAGCGCTCCTTCTGCAGCGGCTTGCCCGGCTCGGACAGGGTGCGCCGGTCGATGACCTCGGATGCCCCCAGGGACTTCAAGTACGGCTCTTCCTGCAGCCGGCCCGTCG
>DATIVM010000329.1:0-2291 GCA_035465975.1 Usitatibacter sp. | reverse complement strand
CAGCTCGAGGTGGCCGGCGACGGCCAGCACTTCGAGGCGCTCATCGTGAGCGCGCTGTTTCGCGACAAGAGCAGGGTGCAGCGGCACCAGCTCGTCTACCGCGCGCTCGGCGACCGGATGCGCGAGGAGATCCACGCGTTGTCCATGCGCACCCTTTCCCCCGACGAGTGGTCGTCGCGCTGAACCGGCCGGCCCGATAACGGGCCTCGAATCCATGCAGAAGCTTTCCATCCACGGCGGCGTGCCGCTCTCGGGCGAGATTCGCGTCGCCGGCGCGAAGAACGCCGCGCTGCCGATCCTCGCCGCCTCGCTCCTCACTTCCGAGCCGGTGCGCGTGACGAACGTGCCCGAGCTGAGCGACGTCGGCACCATGGTGCAGCTCCTGCAGCGCATGGGGGTCGCGGCGCGGCGCAGCGCGCACGCCGTGCAGCTCGACGCCCGGTCGCTCTCGGAGCCGTTGGCGCCCTACGACCTGGTGAAGACGATGCGCGCGTCGATCCTCGTCCTGGGCCCGCTCGCCGCCCGCTTCGGCGAGGCGCGCGTGTCCCTGCCCGGCGGGTGCGCCATCGGCGAGCGCCCCGTGGACCTGCACATCAAGGGGCTCGCCGCGATGGGCGCCACGATCTCGATCGAAGAGGGCTATATCCAGGCGCGGGCGGCGAGGCTCAAGGGCACGCGCATCTTCCTCGACACGGTGACGGTGACGGGGACCGAGAACCTGATGATGGCCGCCTGCCTCGCCGAGGGCGAGACGGTGCTCGAGAACGCGGCGCGCGAGCCGGAGGTGGTGGACCTCGCGCGCTGCCTCGTCGCCATGGGCGCGAGGATCCGCGGCGCGGGCACGGACCTCATCGCGATCGAGGGCGTCGAGCGCCTGCGCGGCGTGGAGCACGCGGTCATGGCCGACCGCATCGAGGCGGGGACGATCCTCGCGGCGGCGGCCGCCACGCGAGGCGACGTGACGCTCACCGAGGCGCCGGTCGGCGGCATGGACGCCGTTATCGAGAAGCTGCGCGAGGCGGGCGCGCAGGTGGATGTCGACGGCAGCGCGATCCGCCTGCGCATGGGCGCGCGCCCGAGATCCGTGTCGACGCGCACCGCCCCCTATCCGGGCTTTCCGACGGACATGCAGGCGCAGCTCATCGCGCTCAATGCGGTGGCCGACGGAACCGCCTCGGTCACCGAGACCATCTTCGAGAACCGCTTCATGCACGTGCAGGAGCTGCGGCGCCTCGGCGCGAGGATCAAGATCGAGGGCAACACCGCGCTCGTGGAGGGCGTGCGCAATCTCACCGGCGCGATGGTGATGGCGACCGACCTGCGCGCCTCGGCGGGCCTCGTGATCGCGGGCCTCGTGGCGCAGGGCGGGACGGTGATCGACCGCATCTACCACCTCGACCGCGGCTACGAGCGGATCGAGGAGCGCCTCGGCGCCCTCGGGGCGCGCATCGCGCGCGTATCCTGAGCGCCATGGCCCCGATTACCCTCGCCCTCGCCAAGGGCCGCATCTTCGAGGAGACCCTGCCGCTCCTCGCGGCCGCGGGCATCCGCCCGTCGGAGGATCCCGAGACCTCGAGGAAGCTCATCCTCGGCACCAACCGCCCGGGACTGCGGCTGATCCTCGTCCGCGCCGCCGACGTTCCCACCTACGTGCAGTACGGGGCGGCGGACCTCGGCGTCGCGGGCCGCGACCTCCTCGCCGAGCATGGCGGCCAGGGGCTCTACCAGCCGCTCGACCTCGGCATCGCGAAGTGCCGCATGGTGGTGGCGGTACCGGAGGGCTTCGACTATGCCGCGGCGGTGAAGCAGGGTGCGCGGCTGCGGGTCGCGACGAAGTACATCGTCACCGCCCGCGAGCACTTCGCCGCAAAGGGCGTGCACGTGGACCTCATCAAGCTCTACGGCTCGATGGAGCTCGCGCCCCTCGTGGGCCTCGCCGACGCCATCGTGGACCTCGTGGACACCGGGAGCACGCTGAAGGCCAACCGCCTGAAGGCGGTCGAGGACATCCTCGCGGTCTCGAGCCGGCTGATCGTGAATCCGGCCTCGCTCAAGCTCAAGCGCGAGGCGCTCGCGCCGCTGATCGACGCGCTCGCGAAGGCGAGCGTCGCGGTGCGCCCGCGAAACGGGAAATCGCATGGTTGAGCCGCGCCGCCTTGCGTCGGACGCGCCGGGGTTCGAGCGCGAGCTCGAGCGGCTGCTCGCCTTCGAGGGCGCGCAGGACGAGGAGGTGGAGCGCGCGACCGCGGCGATCCTGGAGGACGTCCGCGACCGGGGCGACGGCAGATCGG
>DATIVM010000328.1:0-9436 GCA_035465975.1 Usitatibacter sp. | reverse complement strand
ATTTTGGCAACAAGGATTTTGGCGCCGGAAAAGGCCGCGCGCGCCGGGGGCCGGAACACCCCCTCGACCGATGGCCGGATTCGGCCGTCCCATGCGCCCGGTCGCACGATTTCCAGCCCCCGACAAGGGTTTTCATGCTAGAATTCATGGGTTTCCTGTGGAGATGGGCCTCGCGCCCATTTTTTGTTTGTGAAGCCGGTTCCGGAGCGGGAGCAGTGGCTGCGCACGACGCTCGAGGGCCTGGGCTACGAGCTCGTGGACCTGGAGTCGTCGCGCTCGGGGCTGTTGCGCGTGTTCATCGACATCCCGCGGGGGGTGACCGTGGACGATTGCGCCCTCGTGAGCAACCACCTCACGCGGCTCTTCGCGGTGGAAGGCGTGGAATACGAGCGGCTCGAGGTCTCCTCTCCCGGGCTCGACCGCCCTCTCAAGCGCCTGGAGGATTACGCCCGCTTCGCGGGCCGGGAAGCTACCGTGAAGCTCAAGCTTCCGGTCGACGGGCGCCGACGCTACGAGGGGCGGGTGGTGGGCGTGGAAGACGGCCGTGTGGTGCTGGAATCCGAGGGAAAGCGGCACCATATTGCATTCGGGGACATTGATCGCGCCCGGCTGGTGCCGGACGTATGAAGGGCTTGGAGGACAAGGTTTCATGAGTCGGGACATCCTGCTTCTGGTGGACGCGCTGGCACGCGAGAAGAGCGTCGCGAAGGACACCGTTTTCCTCGCGCTCGAGATGGCGCTCGCCTCGGCGACGAAGAAGCGCTTCAAGGACGAGGTGGACGTGCGCGTGGAGATCGACCGCGAGTCGGGCGATTACCGCGCGTTCCGCCGCTGGACGGTGGTGCCCGACGAGGAGCACGAGGAGCCCGCGCACCAGATCGCCATCACCGACGCCGTCGCCGAGAACCCCGAGGCGCAGGTGGGTGACGTGGTGGAAGAGCCCCTCGAGCCGGAGACCTTCGGGCGCATCGGCGCGCAGGCGGCGAAGCAGGTGATCCTGCAGAAGATCCGCGATGCCGAGCGCGAGCAGATCCTCAACGACTTCCTCGAGCGCGGCGAGTCGCTGGTGACCGGCACCGTGAAGCGCGCCGAGCGCGGGAACCTGATCGTGGAATCGGGCCGCGTGGAGGCGCTGCTGCCGCGCGACCAGCTGATCCCGAAGGAAAACCTGCGCGTGGGCGACCGCGTGCGCGCCTATATCGCCAAGATCGACCGCGCGGCGCGCGGGCCTCAGCTGATCCTCTCGCGCGTGGCGCCGGATTTCCTCGTGAAGCTCTTCGAGCTCGAGGTGCCGGAGATCGAGGAGGGCCTCCTCGAGATCAAGGCCGCGGCGCGCGACCCGGGGCTGCGCGCGAAGATCGCCGTGAAGTCGAACGACCCGCGCATCGACCCGGTCGGGACCTGCGTCGGCATGCGCGGCTCGCGCGTGCAGGCGGTGACGCAGGAGCTCGCCGGCGAGCGCGTGGACATCATCCTGTGGTCGCCGGAGCCCGCCCAGTTCGTGATCAACGCCCTCGCGCCCGCCGAGGTGAGCTCCATCGTCGTCGACGAGGAGCGCCACGCGATGGACGTGGTGGTCGAGGAGGACCAGCTCGCGCTCGCGATCGGCAAGGGCGGCCAGAACGTGCGCCTCGCCTCCGAGCTCACGGGGTGGCAGCTCAACATCATGACCACCGACGAGCGCGAGGAAAAGACGCAGCAGGAGACCTCGGCGGTGCGCGCGGTCTTCATGGACAAGCTCGACGTGGACGAGGAAGTGGCCGAGATCCTGGTGCAGGAGGGCTTCACCTCGCTCGACGAGGTGGCGTACGTGCCGATCAACGAGATGCTCGAGATCGAGGCCTTCGACGAGGAGACGGTGAACGAGCTTCGCCGCCGCGCGCGCAACGCCCTCCTCACCGAGGCGATCAAGAGCGAGGAGACGGTGGAGCACGCCGCCGAGGACCTGCTCGGGATGGAGGGCATGGACAACCAGACGGCGCGCGTCCTCGCCTCGAAGGGCATCACGACGATGGATGCGCTCGCCGACCTCGCGACCGACGAGCTCACCGAGATGACCGGCATGGATACCGAGCGCGCCAACAAGCTCATCATGAAGGCGCGCGAACCGTGGTTCAAGGAACAGGCGCAGGCATGAGGCCCGCGCGGGGGTCCCCGACCCGTCGGGGCCTCGTATAGGAGAATAGTCAGCACATGGCAAAGTCGAACGTCACCCAATTCGCCGAGGAGCTCAAGCTCCCGGTCGCCCTATTGCTCGAGCAGCTCGGCGCCGCGGGCGTGAAGAAGAAAGCCGGTGACGACGCGATCACCGAGCAGGACAAGACGCGCCTGCTCGACTACCTGCGCGAGATGCACGGCAACAAGGAGGAGAAGAAGAAGATCACCCTCACGCGCAAGCAGACCACCGAGATCAAGAAGGCGGACGCGACCGGCAAGGCGCGCACGATCCAGGTCGAGGTGCGCAAGAAGCGCACCTTCGTGAAGGTGGACAAGCCCGAGGCGGCGCCCGAGCCGGTGAAGGCCGCCGCGCCCGCCGCGCCGATCATCGACGCGGAAGAGGTTCGCAAGCGCGAGGCCGAGGCGAAGCGCCAGGCAGAGCTCGCCGCGCGCCAGGCGGCGGAAGCCGAGAACAAGGCGAAGCGCGCGAAGAAGCAGCAGGAAGAGGCGGCCGCCGCGGCGGCGGCTGCCGCGGCACCCGCCGAGGCGGCACCCGCTCCGGCCGAAGGCGAAGCGCCCAAGAAGCAGCGCCTCGTGCGCAAGAAGGGTGAGGAGCCCGCGACCGAGGCGGAAGCGCCGGTGCTGGTCGAGGTGAAGGCCGAGGCGCCGAAGGCGGAGGCCGCGCCCGCGGCCCCGGCGCCGGCCGCCGGGGCGAACGAGGGCACGCTGCACAAGCCCGCGCCGAAGCCCGGCGAGAAGGCCGAGAAGAAGCCCGCGAAGCGCGCGGCGAAGCCGGCGTCGGCGTGGGTCGACGACCAGGCGCGGCGCCGCGCCATGAAGACCCGCGGCGACACCAGCGGCGGACGCGAGGCCTGGCGCACGCGCGCCGGCGCGCGCCATCGCGGCGACGAGGAGGGCGGCAGCGCGTTCGCCGCACCCGTCGAGCCGAAGGTGCTCGAGGTGCTGGTCCCCGAGACCATCACCGTGGGCGACCTCGCGCACAAGATGTCGGTGAAGGCGGCCGAGGTGATCAAGATCATGATGAAGATGGGCTCCATGGTCACGATCAACCAGGTCCTCGACCAGGAAACCGCGATGATCGTGGTGCAGGAGATGGGCCACGTCGCGAAGCCGGCGAAGCTCGACGACCCCGAGGCGTTCCTCGTGGAGGCCGCGGCCGCCGAGGAGGCGCACGTCGAGGCGCGCCCGCCGGTGGTCACGGTCATGGGCCACGTCGACCACGGCAAGACCTCGCTCCTCGACGCGATCCGCAAGGCGCGCGTGGCGGTGGGTGAGGCGGGCGGCATCACCCAGCACATCGGCGCCTACCACGTGGAAACCCCGCGCGGCGTGGTGACCTTCCTCGATACGCCGGGCCACGAGGCCTTCACGGCGATGCGCGCGCGCGGCAGCCAGATCACGGACATCGTCGTGCTGGTGGTCGCCGCCGACGACGGCGTGATGCCGCAGACCATCGAGGCGGTCAACCACGCGAAGGCCGCGAAGGTGCCGGTCGTGGTCGCCGTCAACAAGATCGACAAGCCGGAAGCCAATCCGCAGCGCGTGAAGCAGGAGCTGCTCTCGCAGGAGGTGGTCGCCGAGGAGTTCGGCGGCGAGACCCAGTTCGTGGAGGTCTCCGCCAAGACCGGCCAGGGCATCGACAAGCTGCTCGAGGCGATCCAGCTCCAGTCCGAGGTGCTCGAGCTCAAGGCCCCGGTGCACGCGCCCGCGAAGGGCGTGGTGATCGAGTCGCGCCTCGACAAGGGCCGCGGCCCGGTGGCAACACTGCTCGTGAAATCCGGCACGCTCAAGAAAGGCGACGTGGTGCTCGCGGGCGCGGTCTACGGCCGCGTGCGGTCGATGAGCGACGAGAACGGCAAGCCCGTGAACGAGGCGGGGCCCTCGATCCCCGTGGAGATCCAGGGCCTGCAGGACGTGGCCCGCGCGGGCGACGACGTGGTGGTGCTCGCCGACGAGCGCAAGGCGCGCGAGATCGCGCTCTTCCGCCAGGGCAAGTTCCGCGACGTGAAGCTCGCCAAGCAGCAGGCCGCGAAGCTCGAGAACGTGTTCGACCAGCTGCAGGAAGGCGCGAAATCGCTCGCCCTCATCATCAAGGCCGACGTGCAGGGCTCCTACGAGGGCCTCGCGCACGCGCTCACCAAGCTCTCCACCGACGAGGTGAAGGTGAACATCGTGCACACGGGCGTGGGCGGCATCACGGAATCCGACGTGAACCTCGCGCTCGCCTCGAAGGCGGTGATCGTGGGCTTCAACACGCGGGCCGATGCCGGCGCGCGCAAGCTCGCCGAGCATTCCGGCGTGGACATCCGCTACTACAACGTCATCTACGACGCCGTGGACGACGTCAAGGCGGCGATCAACGGCATGCTCGCGCCCGAGCGCAAGGAAGCCGTCGTCGGCACGGTGGAAGTGCGCAACGTGTTCAAGATCTCGAAGGTCGGCACGGTCGCCGGCTGCATGGTGACCGACGGCCTGGTGCGGCGCGGCTCGCAGGTGCGCCTGATCCGCGGCGGGGTGGTGATCCACACCGGCGAGCTCGATTCGCTCAAGCGCTTCAAGGAGGACGTGCGCGAGGTGAAGGCGGGCTTCGAGTGCGGCCTCTCGATCAAGAACTACAACGACATCCAGGTCGGTGACCATCTCGAGGTGTTCGAGGTGGTCGAGGTGGCCCGCACCCTCGCCTGAGGGAGGGGCGCCATGACGGCCGCACGCCAGGCGCGCATCGCCGACCAGATCCAGCGCGAGCTCGCGGAGCTCGTCCGCCTGGAGGTGCGCGACCCGCGCGTGGGCATGGTGACGCTCACCGGGGTCGAGCTCTCCCACGACCAGTCGCACGCGAAGGTGTACTTCACGGTGCTGGGCGCCCCCTCGGACGCCGAGCGCGCGCTCGAGGGGCTGCAGCGTGCCGCGGGATTCCTGCGCTCGCAGCTCGCCCATCGCCTCACGACGCGCACGGTCCCGGATCTCGCGTTCGAGTACGACGAATCCGTGGAGCGCGGCATCCGGCTCACGCGCCTCATCGAGGAGGCGGTGAAGCCGCAGCCGCCGGCGACGCGCCGCACGCGCGGCCGCTCGACGCGCTGAAGGGGCCGCATGGCCCCGCGCCCGGGCACCTGCGACGGGGTGCTGCTCCTCGACAAGCCCGCCGGCTACAGCTCCACGCAGGCGCTCGCGCGCGCCAAGCGCTTCCTCGGTGCGGCGAAGGCGGGGCACACCGGCACCCTCGACCCGTTCGCCACCGGCCTCCTCCCGCTCGTCTTCGGCGAGGCGACCAAGTTCTCGCGCTTCCTGATCGATGCCCGCAAGACCTACGACGCGGTGCTGGCGCTCGGCCTGGAGACGACGAGCGGCGATCCGGAAGGCGAGGTCGTGGCGCGCCGCGAGGTGGCCGTCGATGAGAAGCAGGTGGACGCGGTGCTCGCGCGGTTCGTGGGCCCCCAGCAGCAGGTTCCGCCGATGCACTCGGCGGTGCACGTGAACGGCCGGCGGCTCTACGAATACGCGCGCGCCGGCGAGGCGGTGGAACGCGCTCCACGCGAGATCGAGATCGACTCGATCCGGCGCCTCTCGCTGCACGGGACGCAGCTCGCGATCTGCGTCGCCTGCTCGAAGGGCACCTACATCCGGTCGCTCGCCATGGACATCGGGCGCGCGCTCGGTTGCGGCGCCTCGCTCACGGCGCTGCGGCGCACCTCCGTGGGCCCCTTCCGGCTGGAGGACGCCTGGACGCTCGAGGCGGTCGAGCGCGACCCGGAGCGCGCCCGCGCCGCCCTGCAGCCCCCCGAGACGCTGGTCGCCGCGCTGCCGCGCCTGGACACGGCGGGTCCCGAGGCGCAGCGCTTCGCCCACGGGCAGCCGATCCCCGGGGATGGGCTCGCCGAGGGCGTGGACGTCGCCGTGTTCGGGCCCGAGGGGCGCTTTCTCGGGGTGGGCGAGGGCGCGGCCGGCGGGCGCGTCGCGCCGCTGCGGCTCATGGCACGAAACGAGCCCGGATGTCCCTGATTTGCTTGAGCTCGCGGGCGAAAACGCGCTAAAATGTCAAGTTCAATCGAGACGATACAGACAGAGCACCCGGAGAATTCCCCATGGCCGTCACCACCGCAGACAAGGCGCGCATCGTTACCGAACACCAGCGCAAGAAGGGCGACACCGGCTCGCCCGAGGTCCAGATCGCGCTCCTCACGGAGCGGATCAACATGCTCACCGAGCACTTCAAGAAGCACGTCAAGGATTTCCATTCGCGCCGCGGCCTGCTCAAGATGGTGAGCCAGCGCCGCAGCCTTCTCGATTACCTCAAGCGCTGCAACGTCGAGGCATACCGCTCGCTCATCGAGCGCCTCGGCCTGCGCAAGTAAGGACGCTGCCGGACGACGCGGCCCCGCGAACGCTCGAGAGGCGATCGCGGGGTTTTTTGCTTTCCGGCGGACCCATCACCCGGCTGCGGCCCGCGCGCTCTCGCTCCGAGACGCACCGGCCGTTCCCGCGAAGGCGGATCCAGCCCATTGAATAGGATTTCCCGATGAAATCGATCAAGAAGACGTTCCAGTTCGGCCGCCACCAGGTGACGCTCGAAACGGGCGAGATCGCGCGCCAGGCCGACGGCGCGTGCCTCGTCACCATGGACGACACCGTGGTCCTCGTCACCTGCGTCGGCCGCAGGGACATGAAGCCCGGCCAGGACTTCTTCCCGCTCACCGTCGACTACCAGGAGAAGACCTACGCCGCGGGCCGCATTCCCGGCGGCTTCTTCAAGCGCGAAGGGCGGCCCTCCGAGAAGGAGATCCTCACCTCGCGCCTCATCGACCGGCCGCTGCGCCCGCTCTTCCCGGACGGGTTCTACAACGAGGTGCAGGTGATCGCGACGGTGCTCTCGATCAACCCGGAGGTCGACTCCGACATCCCGGCCATGATCGGCGCGTCGGCCGCGGTCACGCTCTCGGGCATCCCGTTCGACGGCCCGATCGGCGCGTGCCGCGTCGGCTACCTCGACGGCGAGTACGTGCTCAACCCGACCAAGTCCGAGCTCGAGGCCTCCAAGCTCAACCTCGTCGTCGCGGGCACGCAGCAAGCGGTGCTCATGGTGGAGTCGGAGGCCCAGGAGCTTCCCGAGGACGTGATGCTCGGCGCGGTGGTCTTCGGCCACGAGCAGATGCAGGCGGCGATCGACGCGATCAACGAGCTCGCCGACGAGGGCGGCAAGGACGAGTGGGACTGGCAGGCGCCGGAGCCCGACACCGCGCTCATCGAGAAGATCCGCGCGCTCGCCGAGAACGACCTCAACGAGGCCTATCGCACCAAGTCGAAGGCGCTGCGCTCGGAGAAGCTCGACGAGATCAAGCGGCGCGTGCTCGACGAGTGCGTGGTGAACGCCGAGGAGCCGTACGACGCGAACGTCGTGCGCGGCATCCTCAAGGACATGGAGGCGAAGATCGTCCGCGGCCAGGTCCTCAACGGCGAGCCGCGCATCGACGGCCGCAACACGCGCACGGTGCGTCCGATCTCGATCCGCCCGACGCTGCTGCCGCGCGTGCACGGCTCCGTGCTCTTCACGCGGGGCGAGACGCAGGCGATCGTCACCACGACGCTGGGCACCGGCCAGGACGAGCAGATCATCGACGCGCTGCAGGGCGAGTACACCGAGCGCTTCATGCTGCACTACAACTTCCCGCCGTTCTCCACCGGCGAGACGGGCCGCGTGGGCTCGCCCAAGCGCCGCGAGATCGGCCACGGGCGCCTCGCCAAGCGCGCGCTCCTCGCCGTGCTGCCCGCGAAGGAGGAGTTCGGCTACACGCTGCGCGTGGTCTCGGAGATCACCGAGTCCAACGGCTCCTCGTCGATGGCGACGGTGTGCGGCGGCTGCCTCTCGCTGATGGACGCGGGCGTCCCGCTCAAGGGGCACGTCGCGGGCATCGCCATGGGGCTCATCAAGGAAGGATCTCGCTTCGCGGTGCTCACCGACATCCTCGGCGACGAGGACCACCTCGGCGACATGGATTTCAAGGTGGCGGGCACCGAGAGGGGCGTCACCGCGCTGCAGATGGACATCAAGATCAATGGCATCACCAAGGAGATCATGAAGGTCGCGCTCGACCAGGCGAAGGAAGGCCGCATGCACATCCTCGGCATCATGAAGCAGGCCGTGCCGGGACCGCGCGAGGACCTCTCGACCTACGCGCCGCGCGTCATGAAGATGAAGATCAACCCGGACAAGATCCGCGAGGTGATCGGCAAGGGCGGCAGCGTCATCCAGGCGCTCACCCGCGAGACCGGCACCACGATCGACATCGAGGACGACGGCACCATCTCCATCGCGTGCCTGTCGCAGGAAGCGGGGCAGGCGGCCATGGACCGCATCCGCCAGATCACCGCCGAGGTGGAAGTCGGCAAGGTGTACGAGGGCCCGGTGCTGCGGCTCCTCGACTTCGGCGCGATCGTGCAGCTGCTGCCCGGCAAGGACGGCCTGCTGCACATCTCGCAGATCGCCCACGAGCGCGTGAACGCCGTCTCCGACTACCTCAAGGAAGGCCAGATCGTGAAGGTCAAGGTGCTCGAGGCCGACGACAAGGGCCGCGTGAGACTCTCGCGCAAGGCGCTGCTCGAGCCGGCGAAGAAGGAGGAGACCCCGCCGCCCGCTCCGGCGGAGTCGGCGTCGCACTGAGAAGCGACGAAGCGGGGACGGACCTCATCCGGATGAACCGAGGTCCATCCCCTTTGCCTCGTCGACGCGCGGGGGAGAGGGTAAACTTCAACTCCATGCCGTTCGCGGCAATCGGGGTGTAGCGCAGTCTGGTAGCGCACTTGCTTTGGGAGCAAGATGTCGGGGGTTCGAATCCCTCCACCCCGACCACAGGATTCGAGAAGGCGCCCGTAGCTCATCCGGATAGAGCACCGGCCTTCTAAGCCGGGGGTAACAGGTTCGAATCCTGTCGGGCGCGCCACGGGTTGTAATTGTCCTGGTTGCCCGTGCTTCGCAACCACGACGGTGGACGTAGCTCAGCTGGTAGAGTCCCGGATTGTGATTCCGGTTGTCGTGGGTTCGAGTCCCATCGTCCACCCCAGCTCTCGGAAAGGGCCCTTTGCGGGGCCCTTTTCCTTTCCCGTTCGAGGACCGTCGCGTGCCGGGATCGGCCGCGCGCCGCGGAGATCACCGTCTTCAAGCAGCCGGACTTCTCCGGGGACAGGCTCACCGTGCGCGGCTCGGCCGGCAACCTGAGCGGCGCGGGCTTCCAGGACCAGATTTCCAGCGTCGTCGTGCATT
>DATIVM010000327.1:0-3977 GCA_035465975.1 Usitatibacter sp. | reverse complement strand
TAAGAGAGAACGCGTGTTCCGCCTAAGAGAAAAAGGGGTCCGTCCCCGAGGAGACGAACGATGAGCTGCCACCGCCCCGAGGGCGACACCGTCGCGACGCAGGTCGTGAACGGCCCCGACCACAACGCGTACGCGACGATGGTGCCGCGCGCGCCGCAGGCGATCCCCCGGGAGGCGCGCAACGGCGGCCGCGTGAAGGCGAACGCCGTCGCGCCGCAGGGCGTGTACGTGCCGAACTACAACGTGCTCACGCCCTACATGCGCTCGCCCGAATACGTGCAGATGTCGACCGCCGCCGCGATCACGCTCGGGATCATGAAGGGGCTCATGCACCGCTGCGAGTGCACGCGCTGCCTCAACCTCCTCCTCACCTATCCCGAGGGCTGCCGCGCGAACTGCGCCTACTGCGGGCTCGCGCGCCATCGCGAGGCCGAGCGCGACTACGCCGACCGCAACTTCATCCGCGTCGACTGGCCCGCCGTGCCGATGGAGCAGGTGGTCGACATCGTGGCGAAGGACGGCGCGCAGAGCCCGTTCCACCGCATGTGCATCTCGATGATCACCCACCCGAGGAGCGACGCGGATACGGTGACGGTGCTGCGGCAATGGACCTCGCGCATCGACCCGGCGACGATCCCGGTCTCGATCCTCTCGAACCCCACCACGATGAGTCGCGACGACGTGCAGCGCCTGCACGAGCTGGGGGCGGACATCTTCACCGTCGCGCTCGACGCGGCGACGCCGGAGATCTTCGACCGCACGCGCGGCAAGGGCGTGCAGTCGCCGCACACCTGGAGGAAGTACTGGGAGATCCTGCACGATGCGCGCGAGATCTTCGGGCCGCGGAAGTTCGGCGCCCACATCATCATCGGCATGGGGGAGACGGAGCACGACGCGCTCGCGCTCATCCAGCAGCTCGTCGACCTGGGCGGCCACAGCCACCTCTTCTGCTTCTTCCCCGAGAAGGGCTCGCTCATGGACCACCTGCCCGCCACCCCGCGCGACCAGTGGCGCCGCGTGCAGCTCGCGCGCTACCTGATCGACTATCGCGGCGTGCGCGTGGAGCACATGAAATTCGACGGCGAGGGCCGCGTGGTGGACTTCGGGCTGCCGCAGGCCGAGCTCGACGCGATCATCGACGCGGGCACCGCCTTCCGCACCTCGGGCTGCCCCGGCAAGTTCGCCGACGACATCTCGGCCTGCGACCGGCCGTACGGCGACTCGCCGCCCTCCAACATCGCGAGCTACCCGTTCGCGCCCAACAAGGGCGACATCCGCAAGATCCGGCGGCAGCTGCGCATCGTCCCCGCGAAGGCGGGAAGCGAGGAAAGGCGACGCGGCTCCGGGACAGACCCCGATGTCGGGAATCAAAGTGGCTGACGAGGGCACTTCGCGCTTGAATCGGGGTCCGTCCCCGGTCTTCCGCGTGATCGACACCGGCATCCGCGACGGGCGGCGGCAGATCGCGTTCGACCAGGCGCTGATCGAGGGGCGCAAGGCCGGCGCGATTCCCGACACGATCCGGTTCCTGCGCTTCCCGCCCACCGCGCTCGTCGGACGCCACCAGGCGCTCTCGCGCGAGGTGCGCGTGGACTACTGCCGCGCGAACGGCATCGGCGTCGTGCGCCGCATCACGGGCGGCGGCGCGATCTACTTCGACGAGGGCCAGCTCGGCTGGTCGCTGGTGTTCCACCGCGGCACCCTCGGCATCGCATCGCTCGGCGACCTCGCGCGCGAGATCTGCGAGGCGGCGGCCGCCGGCCTCTCGCGCCTCGGCATCGATGCGCGCTACCGGCCGCGCAACGACATCGAGGTCGACGGCCGCAAGATCAGCGGCACGGGCGGCTTCTTCGACGGCGACACGCTCTTCTACCAGGGCACGGTGCTCGTGGACCTGGATGCGCAACGCATGCTCGCGGCGCTGCGCGTGCCCGAGGCGAAGCTCGCGAAGCGCGGGCTCGATTCGGCGGCGCAGCGCGTGGTGACGCTGAAGGAGCTGCTCGGCGCGGCGCCCTCCATCGAGCGCGTGCAGCAGGCGCTGCTCGAGGGCTTCGGCGAGCGGCTCGGCATCGAAGCGCGCCGCGGGGCGATCGGGGAAGCGGAAGAGGCCCTCGCCGACCGCTTCCACGACGAGGAGATCGGCACCGACGCCTTCGTGCGCGAGATCGACGACCCGGACCCCCGCGGCGACATGGCGAGCGGCACGCACGGCGGCCCCGGCGGGACCATCACCGTGTACGTGCGGCTCGAGGGCGCGCGCAACGAGCGCATCCGCGAGGTGCTGGTCACCGGCGATTTCTTCGTGACGCCGCCGCGCGTCATCCTCGACCTCGAGGCGGCGCTGCGCGGCGTGCCCGTCGAGGAGGCGCACGCCGCGGTGGAAGCCTTCTTCGCCGGCGCCCGCGTCGGCCTCCTCACCGTGGCGCCCGGCGATTTCGCCGCGGCGCTCGACGCGGCCCTCGGCCATGCGAATCGTTCAGGTCGTCCAGCACACGTCGGCTGAGTACCTCGGCCTCGTCGAGGACCACCTCGAGGGGCGCGGCGTGCGCTTCCGCTACAGCCGCCCCTTCGCGACCGACGGCGCGCTCCCGCTCCCCGGCACCATGGAGGACGGCCTCCTCCTCCTGGGCGGCGGGCCGTGGGGCAGCGCCGGCGAGCGCGACCTCCCGACGCTCGAGGCGGAAATCGCGCTCGCAAGGGCGAGCCTCGCGCGCGGCTGGCCGCTCGTCGGCATCGGGCTCGGCGAGCAGATCGTCGCGCGCGCCGCGGGCGGCGGATCCGAAGCGGCACCGCTCGAGTTCCGCGTCGGCACCGCGCGGCGCGTGCGCGACGACGCGCTCGCGGGCTTCCTCCCCGCGCAATACCCGCTCGCCACCTACGGCCGCGATCGCGCCGTGCTTCCGCCGGGCGCCGTGGTGCTCGCCGAGGACGAGCACGGCCGTGCCGCGCTGTGGCAGCTGGGCGAGCGCACCTTCGGCTTCCGCGGGCACCCCGGCCTCAAGGTCGCGATGGTCGAGGACCTGGTCATGGAGTTCGAGGAATCGCCGCCGGAGGTCGATGCCGATCTCGCGAAGCTGCGCAAGGCGCAGCGCGAGCTCGAGGACGCACTGGTGCCGATCATGACCGGCCTGATCCAGATCACCGGCTGGATGGACGACAGGACGCTGGCGCGCGACACGCGCTGAGCATCGCGATGCGCGCAAGCGGCCTGCAATGCGGGCCGATGTCCATGGCGCGGTGAAGGGTATTCCGTACGGTGATCTCGCAGTGCGCGCATGCATGCGAAACACTGCCGATGATGGAAAAATCGCTTGCACCCCCAGAGGGCGCTCATTAATATATTAGAGATCGCTGATATAAGGCGCGGGCAAGCGCACCCCAGAGAACGGGCGCTGCCACGCGGAGTCCAATCGCAGTCCCCTCCCCGAGTCGAAGACGCCATGGCAAAGAAGCTCGTTATCGTGATGGCCAACACCGATCCCCGCCACGGCGAGGAGCTCGGCGCACCCATCTTCCAGGCCTCGGTCGCCGCCGCGATGGAGTACGAAGTCGAAGTGATCTGCACGGCGACCGCGGGACGCCTGATGAAGAAAGGCGTCGCGGAGAAGCTGTTCGTCAAGGAGGGCTCCCCGAAGTCGGTCTACGACTTCATCAAGGATGCGCACGAGGCGGGCGCGAAGTTCTACTGCTGCTCGCCCAACCTCGACCTCTTCGACATGACCAAGGACGATCTCATTCCCGAGTGCGAGGGCATCGTCGGCGGCGCGCACCTGATCGAGGAGATCATGGAAGAGGACTGCAAGGTCCTGACGTACTGACCGGCGAACGGGAGCGACGATGAGCCACGCGTCCACGCGGGTGCAGGAGCGGATCGGAGACCCGGTCTCGGACAATCCGGCCGTCACCCGTCCCGAGCTCGAGGAGATCTTCAAGGACATCCAGTCCGACCTCCGGTACGACCACGAGCTGAACGGCTG
>DATIVM010000326.1:0-1726 GCA_035465975.1 Usitatibacter sp. | reverse complement strand
GTACACGCGCCTCCTCGCCGCCGGCGACCCCGAGGCATTCGGCGCCTACGGATTCGTGATCCGCGTGAACAACCTCAAGCTCAACGCCTCGCAGCTGGTGCTCGACGTGGTGTCGCGCGCGATGGTGATCTGCGGCATCGCGGGCTACCGCAACGACTCCAAGCTCAGCCTCGGGCGGCACCTGCGCGACGCGACGGGCGCGGGCCTGATGGTCAACAACGACCGCATCCTCGGCCAGAACGCCACGATGCAGGTCGCGCTCCGGGAGGGCTGAGCGATGTGCCTGTATCCCACCGGGCACGCCGACCTCGCCATGCCGGTCGAGGACCGCTACCGGGAGTTCCTCGGCGAGCTGGTCGGGCACCGGCACCTGATTCCCACCGGGGTCCCCGGCGTGTACGGGCGCGGCGGGGATTTCGAGCGCGTGATCGAGCGCTTCGACGCGCTGGTCTCCCGCGAGGGCGCGGCGCTCGCCCCGGAAATCATGCGCTTCCCGCCGATCTTCAACCGGAAGCACTACGAGAAGATCGACCACATCCGCAACTTCCCCGACCTCATGGGCTCGGTGCACACCTTCACCGGCGGCGAGCGCGAGCACCGCGAGATGCTCGGAAGATTCGACCGCGCCGAGGACTGGAGCGGCCACCTCGCGCCCGCGGAGGTCATGATGACGCCCGCGATCTGCTACCCGTTGTATCCCTCGGCGAGCGGCACGCTGCCGCCGGGCGGGCGGCGCGTGGACCTGCAGGGGTTCGCGTTCCGGCACGAGCCCTCCGGGGATCCCGCGCGCATGCAGATCTTCCGCATGCACGAGTTCGTGCGCCTCGGGACTCCCGAGGAAGCGCTCGCGCACCGCGACCAGTGGATCGAGCTCGGCCAGCGCATCTTCCGCTCGGTGGGGCTCGCGACGCAGCCGGTCGTCGCCAACGACCCGTTCTTCGGCCGCGGCGGCAAGGTGCAGAAGGCGATGCAGCGCGAGCAGAACCTCAAGTACGAGTTCGTGGTGCCGATCTGCTCCGAGGAGAAGCCGACCGCGATCGGCTCGAGCAACTACCACCTGGACCACTTCGGCACGGCGTTCGACATCCGCACGCACGACGGCCGCGTGGCGCACAGCGCCTGCGTGGGCTTCGGGCTGGAGCGCGTCGCGCTGGCGCTCTTCCGCACGCACGGGCTCGACGCGCGCGCCTGGCCGCGCGAGGTACGCGATGTGCTGGCCCTCGACCGATAGCGCGCCCGGCCTTTCGCAGGCCCGTCGCGCGAAGGTCGAACCATCCCGGCGCCTCCAGGTCGCGCCTCTCGATCCCTCGACCTACCGGCGCCACGCGCTCCACGGCGAGGAGCGCATCTGGCCCGAGACCAACTGCTACACGGACCTGCTGATCGAGCTCGCGCACGGCCTGGGCTTCGAGCCGCTCGCGATGCTCGCGTTCACGCTCGCCGTCGACTTCGAGGGCGACCAGTGGACGTTCTTCAAGCCCCCCGCCGCGGACCTGCACGAGCTCTACGGCTTCGACCTGCAGGAGCTTTCCGTCTGGCGCCCGCTCGTCGAGCACGTCGCGGAGCAGGTGCACGCGGGCCGCCCGGTGCTGGTGGAGCTCGACTCGTGGTTCCTCCCGGATACGGCGGGAACCGCGTACCGGCTCGCGCACGTGAAGACCACCGTGGGCGTGAACGAGATCGACATCGGAGCGCGGCGCCTGGGCTATTTCCACAACGCCGCCTA